>JBQLZI010000112.1:0-8006 GCA_052168195.1 Phycisphaerales bacterium | reverse complement strand
GCCGCGCCCTCCGCCGCGCGCTCGCCCTGCCCGCCACGCCCGAACTCCGCACGCGGTACCCTGCACGGCGCTGAGCGACCCCAGCACTCTCTCTCCATGCCCACGCGCGAACTCGTCAACCTGAAGCCGCTCGCGTCCTTCACGCCAGGCGTGTGGGCCCGGCTGGTCATCGCCGTCCTCGCCAACGCGCCGACCATCCTCATGTTCGGCTTCCGCGAGCCCCCGATCCCCGAGGGCGCGCTCCTCGCGGCGCAGATCGTCCTCCTCGGCGCCTACGTGGTCTGGGGGCTCTGGCGCATCATGCGCGCCCCCACGCCCGACGCGCGACGCCGCGCCTTCGAGGAAGAGGGACGCATCGAACTCATCGCCTGCGCCCTGGGCGTCATGGTCGTCGCGCTGCCGGGCGCGCCCGCCCTCGCCGCCGCCGTCTTCCTCGGCGTCCACCTCGTCCGCATCCTGCTCCTGCTCATCGAGCGCGGGATATCCGCGGCGCTCGTCCTCGTCGTCTCGTTCGCGTCGGTCATCTTCACGGGCGCGGGCATGCTCATGCTCCCGGCGGCGACGCCAGAGGGCCAGCCCATCCGCTTCCTCGACGCGCTCTTCACCTCCACCAGCGCGACGTGCGTCACCGGGCTCGTCGTCCTTGACACGCCCACCGCGTTCACCCGCTTCGGCCACACCGTCATCATGGTGCTGATGCAACTCGGCGGGCTGGGCATCCTCTCCTTCGCCGCCCTCCTGCTCGTCGCGATGGGCTCTTCCCTCGGCCTGCGCGCCACTTCCACCCTCGGCGACTCCTCCCTCGAAACGCGCCAGGGGCCCAAGGGCATCCGCAAGATGCTCGCCTCCATCGTCGTGCTCACCTTTGGCCTCGAGGCCATCGGCGCCGTCGCGCTCTTCTTCGGCTGGCCCGAAACCTGGAACAACGCGCCCCCCATCGCCGCCCCGGGCGACCGCGCGTTCCATTCGATCTTCTTCGCCGTCTCCGCCTTCTGCAACGCCGGATTCGCCACCACGCCCGACAGCGTCGAGTCCCTGCGCACGCACTGGACCACCCACTTCGTCATCGCCGGCCTCGTCGTCGTCGGCGGCATCGGCTTCCCAGCCCTCGATAACCTCCGCCAGGTCGCCTTCGCGCGCCTCAGAGGCAAGCGCACCAAGCAGGGCCGCCTCATCCGCGTCGCCCTCCACACCAAACTCACCCTCACGACCACGTTTGTCGTGTACCTCATCGGGGTCGTGCTGATCTTCGTCAGCGAGTACTTCCAGCGCCTCGACTCCGTGGGCCTCTCCCTGCTCGACGCGCACTTCATGGCCATCGCCTCGCGCACCGCCGGCTTCGACGTCATCCACCCCGCAGAGATGGGCCCGCTCTCGCGCTTCGTCCTCGTCGTGCAGATGTTCATTGGCGGCGGGCCCGCCTCCACCGCCGGGGGCATCAAGACCGTCGCCACCGCCGTCCTCGTGCTCACCGTCATCGCCACGCTCCGCGGGCGATCGCAGACCGAGGTCTTCAAGCGCACCATCCCCGACGCGCTCGTCCGCAAGGCCGCCGTCCTCATCACGCTCGGCCTCGCGACCGTCGCCGCCCTCATCGGCACGCTTTCGCTGACCGAGAAACGCGGCGACACGCACCTGCCCCTCGAAGAGATCGTCTTCGAGTCCGTCTCCGCGAGCGCCACGGTGGGGCTCTCGATGGGCACCACCTCCACGCTGTCAGACCCCGGCCGCGTCGCGGTCATCATCGCGATGTACGTCGGGCGTCTCGGCCCCCTCGCCGTGCTCGGCGCGCTCACCAGCGTCCGCCGCACCGACCGCGCGCAGTACGCCTACCCAGACGAAGGCGTGCTGATGACATGACCCTGGCGCACTCCCCCACCACCCCCGTTACGCTGAACCAACTGCCATGAACCGCTTCGCCGTCATCGGGCTCGGACGCTTCGGATCGCGCCTCGCGAGCAACCTCGCCGCCGCCGGCGCCGAGGTCATCGCCATCGACCGCAACCGCCAGATCGTCGAGGACCTCCGCGACAAGGTCACCCTCGCGATCGCCCTCGACGCCACCGACGAGCAGGCCCTCAAGATCCAGGGCGTCGACCAGGTCGACTGCGCCGTTGTCGGCGTGGGCCAGGATTTCGAGGCCAACGCCCTCACCACCGCCCTGCTCAAGTCCCTTGGGGTCGAGCGCGTCGTCTCCCGGGCCGGCAACCAGATGCAGGCCGAGATCCTCACCCGCATCGGCGCCGACGGCGTGGTCCGCCCCGAGGACGAATCCGCCGAACGCTGGACCCACCGCCTGCTCGCGCCCACCACCATCGACCACATCGAACTGGGCGACGGGTACGCCCTCGTGCAGCGCACTCCGCCGGCGGCATGGGTCGGTAAAGCCCTGAGCGAACTCGACTTGCGCAAGACGCACCGGATCACGGTTGTCGCGATCCGCCGGGCCGTCGCCGCCGACGCCGACAAGCCCAACGCCGAGCGCACCGTCGAGACCCCCATGCCGGGCAGCAAACTCGCGAAGTCCGACATCCTCGTGATCGCGGGCTTCGACCGCGACCTCGAGAAACTCCCCGAGTAGCGCGTGCCGAGCCCCGGCGCGAACACGAACAAGGCCCGACGCGTCGAACTCGTGTCCGGAGGAATCCGGGGCCGCCACCGATCCCGCGCAAACCCGTATAAAGGGCGTGTCGGCTCGCCGCCGGGCGATGGGCGTCGCCCTGCGCTGCGCCGACGCGTCTGTCCGTATCGATCGATCGATTTCTCCATCCCACCGCTCTCTCCGGGGCGCCGCCACAGGAGGCACGCATGCGAACCTCGACCCTGATCACGATGGCCCTCGCGACCGGCATGACAGCCGCCGCCGCGCTGGCCCAGTCCGCCGGCGACACCAACGCCATGCCCACCCCCGAGCAGATCGCCGCCATGGTCGCCGCGCGCGCCGGGAACAACGGCGGCGACGCCAAGAAGGACGATTTCCCCCCCTTCGAGAAGGTCATCGAGGGGTTCGAGAAGGTCCCCGCCGCGAGCGGCAAGGCGATGTACGACCTGTACATCAACCCCAAGACCCAGGAAGTCCTCGCCGCGCTGCCCCGTGATTACGAGCGCCAGAACCTCTTCATCGGCCTCACCTTCGCGGGCGGCTTCCCGACCGCGGGCATCCAGTACGGCGACCAGTACGCCAAGTGGCGCCGCTACGACAAGCGCCTCGCGCTCATCGAGCCCAACCTCGCCACCCGCTCCACGGGCGACCGCCAGAGCCAGGCCTCCCGCGACGTCCTCTTCACCGACCGCGTCATCACCGACGTGCCGATCGTCGCCATGGGCCCCACCGGCGGCCCGGTGATCAACATCACCGACCTCTGCGTCGGCAAGGCCGACACGTTCTTCGGCGGCATGGTCCGCGGCGCCCAGCGCCAACTCGCGCGCACGGTCGCCACCAAGGCCTTCGAGGAGAACATCGAACTCCGCTTCGAGGTCCCCGCCCGCGACGGCCGCCTCCTCACCATGCACTACTCCGTCTCGGTCCTCCCCGAGAACACCGGCTACAAGCCGCGTGAAGCCGACAACCGCGTCGGCTACTTCACCACCACCTACATGGACCTCGGCGACCCCTCCACCGACCAGCCCTACACCCGCTACATCAACCGCTGGAAACTCGAGAAGGCCGACCCCTCCCTCGCGATGAGCCCCCCCAAGGAGCCCATCGTGTTCTATATCGAGCACACCACCCCCATCCGCTACCGCCGCTGGGTCCGCCAGGGCGTCGAGTCGTGGAACAAGGCCTTCGAGGAAGTCGGCATCATCAACGCCGTCGAGGTCTACCAGCAGGACGCCGCCTCCGGCGCCCACATGGACAAGGACCCCGAGAACGTCAAGTACAACTTCATCCGCTGGAACGCCAACGGCGCGTCGTTCGCCATCGGCCCGTCGCGCGTCGACCCGCGCACCGGCCAGATCCTCGACGCCGACGTCGTCATGAACGACGGCTGGATCCGCGCGTACGCCCTCCAGTTCGACCGCATCGTCCCCACCATCGCGACCGAGGGCTTCGCGCCCGAGACGCTCGCGTGGCTCGACGAGAACCCCGAGTTCGACCCGCGCGTCGCCTTCGAGCCCGCCGCCGACCGTCAGCGCATCATCGCGCAGAAGAACGTCATGCGCGCCATGGGCCAGCAGCCCCCGATGGCCGGCCACGCCGCCTTCAACGCCTCCGAGCACATGCTCGGCTCCAGCCAGTACGACGGCCTCTCCAACCGCGTCTCGCAGATGTCCGGCTACTGCATGCACGGCGAGTTCAAGTCGCTCGACATCGGCGTCATGCGCCTCGGCCTCGAAACCCTCCCCTCCATGATCATCGCCGCCGAGAACTCCTCGCAGGAGATCGACGGCGTGCCCGAGGACTTCATTGGTCCGCTCATCATGGACGTCATCATCCACGAGGTCGGCCACGTCCTGGGCCTGCGCCACAACTTCGTCGCCTCCTCGCTCTATCCCATCGAGGAGATCAACACCGAAGAGATGAAGGGCAAGCCCCAGACCGCCTCGGTCATGGACTACAACCCGCTCAACATCAACTTCGGCGACGGCCCCGTCCAGGGCGACTGGTCGATGATGCAGCCCGGCCCCTACGACGTCTGGGCCATCCGCTTCGGCTACGCCGACGACAAGCAGGTCAAGGACATCCTCGCCGAGTACACCAAGCCCGAGCACCGCTTCCAGACCGACGAGGACACCTTCGGCCCCGATCCGCTCGCGCGCCGCTACGACTTCGGCAAGAACCCCCTCGACTGGGCCGACTCGCGCATGCGCCTCGTCAAGGACCTCCGCGGCAAGATCCTCGACAAGGCCGTCGATGAAGGCGACGAGTGGTCCAAGGTCCGCACCTACTACCTCACCCTCCTCGGCCAGCACACCCTCGCCGTCAGCACCGCCGCCAACTGGGTCGGCGGCACGCACGTCGCGCGCACCGTGAAGGACGAGAACAACACCCTCCCGCCCATCACCGACATCGACCCCGAGATGCAGCGCCGCGCGCTCGCCTTCGTCATCAACAACACCTTCAAGGACGACGCCTTCGGCCTCGACGACGAACTCCTCTACAAGATGACCGTCACCAAGTGGTGGGACGCGGGCGGCATCAATTCCCTCATGCAGGATCAGACCCTCGACGTTCACGACCGCATCAGCGCGATCCAGACGGCCGCGATGACCATGATCCTCAACCCCACCTCGCTCCGCCGCGCCTACGACAACGAGTTCCGCATCCCGAGCGATCAGGACGCGCTGACCGTCGCCGAGATCATGGACTCCATCAACCAGGGCGTCTGGACCGAACTCGACAAGGCGCCCTCCAAGTCGTTCACCAACCGCGACTCGATGATCTCCTCCCTCCGCCGCAACCTGCAGCGTCAGCACATCGAGCGCCTCATCTCCCTCTCCAACCCCTCCCCGGCCTTCGGCGCCGCGGGCAAGCCGGTCTCGACCCTCGCGGTGCTCCAACTCCGCGAACTCAACGAGAAACTCGGCAAGGCCGTCGAGAACAAGAACCGTCTCGACCGCTACACCCTCGCCCACCTCGCCGACTGCCAGCAGCGCGTCCAGCAGGCCCTCGACGCGCAGTACATCTCCAACCTCGACGACATCCGCGTGAACATCTCCATGCCCGCCATTTTCGGCGAGCAGTCCGGCAACTGATCCCTACAACGAATCGCTGAACACAGCCACGGGCCGCGTCCTTCACCGGGCGCGGCCCGCTTTCGTTCTCATGTTCAACCCTGGAGCCGGGCTCAGTTCCGGCGCAGCGTCACGAACTCGTCGTGCATCGTGAAGGGCGACTCCACGACCTGCAGCGCCAGCACGATCTCGTCCGCGGCCGCCGAATACTTGTCCCACTCGAGACTCACCAGCGACATCACCGCGACGCAGAGCCACGCGGCCCACTCCGCCGAGCGTTTCGTGCGCAGACTCAGCAGGATCACCGCCGAGAGCGCGATCGTCAGCAGTTTGAACGCCACGAGCGAACCCGCCCCCCCGCCGATCGCGAGCGTCCGCGCCACCGGGTTGCCCTCGAACAGCCCGATCCCCGTCATGTAACTCAGCGTCAGGACCAGGTCGGCCACCCCGAGGACGGCGAACGCGAGCACGAGAACGGACACACGGCGGGCACGCACGGCGTCACTCGATACGCGGGCCAGCCACCCGCGGATGCCCCCGGGCGCCGCGCAGACCGCGGCCGTCGACCCCTCACACGGAGTCTCGCACGCGCCGGCGACCTGAATCGGACCCGCATCCCGCATATCCACACCGTCTCGTCGGCCATCCCCAACCTTCACTGAAGCGACCGCGCCGCCCTTCCGATCGCTACAGTCGGTTTCGGCCTCCCGGCCCGCGGCCCTCCCCCGAACCCAACCGGCGCCACGCACGAATATTCCGACAACACGCCCGAGAACCGAGGGGTCCGACGAAACGCCCCCACCACCCACGCGTCGTACCCGCGTGACCAGACGGACCTCGACGACGCGGAGCACGGACGCGATGCGCATCGCACGCAGAACAGCACGCACGAGCGGACCCGCCCTCGCGCTGACGCTCTGCCTGCTCGCTGGCGCCCCCGTCTCGCTCGCCCAGCAGCAGAGCAACCCCGTTTACGTCGACGACTCCCTGGCCGCCGCCGAGACCGTGTCGCGCGCCATCGAACTCTCCGCGTCGGGCAACCACGCCGAGGCCGCCCGCGTCCTCCAGCGCGTGCTCGACGAAGACGCCGAGCGACTCCTCGCCGAGGAGGCGGACCCCAACCTCTTCCACACCGTGCGCGACCGCGTGCACGACGTGCTGCGTGCGCGCCCCGCGCTGCTCGAGGAGTACCGCGCCGTCGAATCCGTCGAGGCCGCGCGCCTGCTCCGCGAAGGCGTCCCCAACGCCGACGAGCGCGTGGAGCGTTCGCGCCTGCTCACCCAGCCCGGGTTCGACGCCGCTCTCCGCGTCGCGCAGCGCCGCGTCGAGCGCGCCCAGTTCTGGTCGGCGCTGCGCGTGCTCGCGCAGCTCGAGAACCACCCCGACCTCGACGCGCAGCGCACGCGGCGCGCCGGCTCGCTCGCGCGCCAGGCCGCGGAATATCTCGACGCACACCCCGACGCGGTCGCGATCGTCCGCGCGCTCTCGCCCGCCGACGCCGACCTCATCGACGTGCGCGCCCTCCCGCCTATCGACGAGAGCCGCACACCTTTCGACCGCGCGGGCCTGGTCCCCTTCGACACCATGCTGTCGAAGCCGCTCTGGTCGGCGCCCATCGTTTCCGACCGCGAAACGCTCCTCGCCGTGCGCGAAGCGCCGCCGTCGGCCAACGAACTCCCGCCCGTCGCCGCGCAGACGCTCAACGTCATGCCCGCCGTCACGGGCGACACCGTGTACGTGAACTCGGGCGACCTCATCGCCGCCTTCGACCGCTACACGCTCTCCCCGCGCTGGCCCGAGCAGCGCTTCGAGTCCGCCGGCATCAACAACCGCACGCGCGCGGTCAACCGGCGCAACCTCACGCGCGGCATGTCCGCCGACGACACCTCCATCGTCGTCGCGGAAGGGCCGTGGCTCGTCGCCGTCACCGGCGCGCCCACCAGCAGCAGGCGCCTGGGCGACCCGCGCATCCACGCGCTCGACACCCAGACCGGCGAAATCGCGTGGTCCGTCGACGTCGCCTCGCTCGACCCCGCGCTCGAGGGATCGTCCATCCGCGGCGCGCCCGTCGTCCACTCGGGCGTCGTCGCCGTCGCCGCCGCGCGACAACTCGCGCAGCGCCGCCTCGAGGCCGTGCAACTCGTCGGGCTCGATCTGTCCACCGGCGCGCTGCTGTGGCGAACGCCCTTCGCCAGCGCGGGCTCGCTGCCCTACAACGCCGCGAACACCTCCGCCGACAACCCCGTCGAGTGGCGCGGGCTCATGCTTCGCTCCGATGAACTCGGCGCCGTCGGCGCCGTCGACATCGCCAGCGGCAGACCGGTGTGGAT
>JBQLZI010000111.1:0-8051 GCA_052168195.1 Phycisphaerales bacterium | reverse complement strand
ATCTTCATCCCCTCCTGCGCAGCGGGAGGGGTAGGGGAGGGTCTTTCTTCCTCCCTCCCCTGTCGAAGACGGGGGAGGGCAGGGGAGGGGGTCAACGCGCTTGCGTCGTGTCCCGCCGCCCGCGTTCCCGACCATCCTCACCGCGCCGGCCGCGCTCACGCAGCCGCTCCTGGTCGATCTCGCCCGTCGCCACGCCGACGACCATCCGCAAGCCGTGCCCCGCGCGCATCGAGCCGCGCAGCACCGCCGCCTGGTTGCCCTCACGCGCACGCAGCACCGCGAAGATCACGCGCTCGTCCGCGCCCGCCGCCGTCAGCGCCCGCACGGCCTCCAGCGCCTCCGTCGAGATCGCCGTATCGGCGCGCAGCGTCGCCTGCACGATCGCGTCGCGCGCCTGCGTCGCCGCGACCCGCAGCGCCTCGTCCGGCGCTTCGTTCGCGTCCAGTGCGCGCACCGCTTCGACGGCCTCCTTCGTCCGCGTCCGGATCGTCTCCAGCGCCGCCTTCCGCGCTTCGCCCATCGACTCGATGCTCGCCATCGCCACGTCAGCGCCGACGCCCTCGAGGTTCAGTTCCCGCTCGCCGCCCTCGTGACGAGCGCCGCGAAGATGCGGTCCGCGGGGGGACCGGGGGTCGCGGGGGGCGCGCTCCATCGCGTCCGCCTTGCCCAGCACGTCCGCAGCGTCGCCCGCGTTGTTCGGCTGCTGCGCCACCGAGAACGTCGCCGCGCCCGCAAGCAGCGCCGCGCCGGTGATCATCGTGAGTGTCCTGCGCATGGGTCTGTCTCCACAATGAGGAGTGGGGGAGGAGTGGGGGAGTGATCCGGTTCGCACACGGCAAACGCCCGCCGCCGTCGCGTATTGCACCGCCCCGCGATACCCTCAGCCCGTGGCCAAGGTCCGAACCACCTACGTCTGCCGCTCCTGCGGCGCCGCGCACCCAAAGTGGATGGGCAAGTGCCCCGACTGCGGCGCCTGGGATTCCCTCGAAGAAGCCCGCGTCAACGCCTCCGCCCACCGCGACGCCCAGCAGGGACTCGCCGCCAAGTTCGCCTTCGACCCCGACGAAGCGTCCCTCGGCGCAACCCTCGCCAACCCCGCAGACGCGCCCGTCGCCGCCCCCATCGGACTCATCGACGAAACCTCCCCCAACGCCGCCGGCAAACGCCGCGTCGTCAGCGGCATCCACGAACTCGACCGCGTCCTCGGCGGCGGGCTCGTCCCCGGCTCCGCCGTGCTCGTCGGCGGTGACCCCGGCATCGGCAAGTCCACCCTTCTCCTCCAGGCCGCCGCCGCGCTCGCCGCACGCTCCGTGCGCACCCTCTACGTCACCTCCGAAGAGTCCGCCGAACAGGTCAAACTCCGCGCCGAACGCCTCCACCTCAACCTCGTCGATGAACCAACTCCGGGTGCCACGGCCGGCTCGCCCGGCCGTGCTCCGTCTTCTACCCAGGCCTCCTCCTCCAACGTCCGCGAGGAACTCTGGCTCCTCGCCGACACCAACCTCGCGCGCATCGTCGAGCAGGCACGCCGCGCACGCCCCGCCGTCCTCGTCATCGATTCCATCCAGATGATCTACAAGGGCGACCTCGACGCCTCCCCCGGATCCGTCGCCCAACTCCGCCGCTGCGCCACCGAACTCGTCTACCTCGCGAAGATCTCCGGCATGGCCGTCGTCCTCGTCGGCCACGTCACCAAGGAAGGCGCACTCGCCGGACCACGACTCCTCGAACACCTCGTCGACGCCGTCCTCTACTTCGAAGGCGACCGCCACCACGCCCACCGCGTTCTCCGCGGCGTCAAGAACCGCTTCGGCACAACCCTCGAGATCGGCCTCTTCGAAATGGGCGACGCGGGCCTCCGCGAAGTCATCGACGGCGCCGGCGTCGCCGCGCGCACCGACAAACCCCAGCCCGGATCCGTCGTCTGCCCGACCGTCTCAGGCACGCGCTGCCTCCTCGTCGAGATGCAGGCCCTCACCGCAACCGGCTTCCTCGGCAGCGCCAAACGCAAAGCATCCGGCGTCGACTCCAACCGCCTCGCCATGCTCATCGCCGTGCTCGAACAACACGCCGGACTCCGACTCGCCGACCGCGACGTCTTCGCCTCCGCCGTCGGAGGCGTGCGCATCGCCGAGCCCGCCGCAGACCTCGCGCTCGCCCTCGCCGTCGCCGGCGCACACCTCAAACGCGCCGCGTCCCCGACCACCGCGGTCGTCGGCGAAGTCGGCCTCGGCGGCGAAGTCCGCCCCGTCTCCCGCCTCGAACAGCGCGTCCGCGAAGCCGCGCGGCTCGGCTACACCACCGTCGCCGTCCCGCACGGCGCCGGGGGAGCGCCGATCAAGCAACTCCAACGCGACGGCCTCGACATCCTCCCCGTGCGCACCGTCGGCGACGCGATCCAGAAACTCCTCTGAGCACGCACGCGTGATCCCGCGCGCGTGAACCAGCATTCACGCGCGATTCACCGGTCCGCCATCCCGCGCTCGTCCCATACTCGCATGGAAGAGCGCACACGCAACGAAGGCCGTCCGCCACAAGGGCCGCGCATCCGCTACCCGCTCCTCTTCGGCATCCTCGCCGTGGTCGCGTTCATCGGCCTGCTGATCCTCATCGTCGCCGTCACGCAGATCACCACCGAAGCAGAGCAGCAGGTCCCGCGACCCGAAACCGCGCCGACCGAGACCGCCACCCCGCCCGCGCCCCAGCCCGTCGAGCCCACGCCATGAACCGCAGCGAAGAACAACCGCCCGAGCGCGTCACCCGCGACTCGCCGCGCACCACCGCGCCCGACATCGGACGCGCCTGGCAACTCCGCATCGGCATCGTCGTCTTCGTGCTCGTGATCCTCGCGATCGTCCTGCTCGTCGTCCGCTTCGGCGTCGGCGGCCAGACCGACCCCACGTCGAACCCCGCCGAAACACCCGCGGAAATCCAGCAGCAGATCACGCCGAACTCGAACTGAGCGCGCGATCAGTCAGCGACGACGCCGACGCGCCGCCACCACGCACCCTATGCACAGCGCAACCGCCGAACCCGGCGCCGGCACAACCCGCGCCGAGATCACCGCGGCGTGCCGCGTGAACGTCGCCGTCGCGCTGCCCGAGAGTTCCGCCTGCGTGCCGCGACTGTCCGCCAACGCCTCGAACGCGAAATCCAGGTCAAACGTCTCGCCCACATCGATCCAGAAGCGGTGCCGCACGGTCTCGTCGAAATCGATCTGCCCGTTCTCGCCCAGCGCGCCGTCGCGCCGCGCCGAACCCGCGAAAATCGACTCGCCGTCCACGCCCACGCTCCACGAGGCCTGCGCCAGCGCCTGCGCCGACGAGTTGCCCACGAAGCCGCGCACATTCGCGACGATGCGCACCTCGATGCGCGACCCCGCCGGCGGCGCCGTGTCGGGCGTCACCGTCATCGTCAGAGACCCCGGCTCTTCCATGCCGTTCAGCGCCGCGCCGCTGCTGTAGAGCGAACGTCCGAACGCCTGGCCGCTGCCCGTCCCGGTCAACGCCCGCGCGAGGGTGCCCGCGCCGACGAACCCCCAGCGCCGCGCGTCGTCGCCGTCCGGTCCGGACGAGCCGCTCGCCTCCGCCGACGCGCGCCACCCGGGCAACTGGCCCTGCGACAGGAACGCCGTCACGAAGCCGTTCGCGACGTCCTCATCGAAGCGGAAATCCTGCGCGCCGTTCAGCACCGTGTCCGCGAACGCCTCCACCACGCCGCTCGCCGTCACCGTGGCGCTGTCCGAAGGCCCAGCCAACGCGCACGCCGCGGAAACACACAGACCGACTCCCGCAATCAGGTTCGAGCAACGCATGGGATCTCTCCTTGTTCAACTCCCGCGGCCGCGAGCCCTCGGCGTCGCGCGTACCGCCCAAGGAAAGTACCGACGGCCCCCGCGCCCCACAAGAACTTTTTGTCCGAATACCCCCTCACACCGCCTCGGACCGCGCGAAGAAGATGTAATCAGTCGTAAGCGACACGCCCTCGGGCAGCCGCACGCCCGCCTGCTTCAGGTCCACCGCGATCTGCCCCCGGTGATACGCCGCGTGATGCGTCACGTGCAGCAGGATGTCGCGCACCGCCGTTCCGAACGCCGCGCCCTCCGTCGACGTGTACGCCACCGTCTCCTCCAGCGCCGCAGGCGAGAGAATCCGCGCGTACTGCGCCCACCGAGCCGCGAGCAGGTCCGCGTCCCGCGCCGTCTCCTTGAGCGACGCGCCCTCCGGGAACAGCGCGCGGCCGTCCTCCCACTCGCCGTACCCCAGCCGCGACAGCCAGATCTCCCCCGCGCGCACGACGTGCGCCAGCCGGTCAACCGCCTTGGGCGGCACGCGCTGCCCCGACGCCTCCACCCCGCGCAGCGCCGCGATCACACGCGCGTTCGCCCACGCGTCCCAACGAAACAGCCGCTCAAACATCGCCGGATCATTCATCCGCGCATCGTACTGCTCACACCCACTCGTGGGAGAGGAGGGGGGGATGGCCTCCCCGCTTCCAACACAACCTGCTTCCTCCACGCACCTCTCCCCTCAAGGGGAGAGGTCGCGAGGCGCAGCCGAGCGGGTGAGGGGCCAACGCTGCTCCCTCCCCCATCCGCGATGGGGGAGGGCCGGGGAGGGGGTCACTCCTTCCTCTGTCTCTGCTCCGCGCACTCCGCAGCCCTCCGTGGTGAACTCTTCTCTCCATTGCCTATTGCCGATTGCCCATTGCCCGGCGCCCTGCGCGCAGCGCAAAGCCCAGCGCAAGCAATCCAAGCCCGATCGCCCACACGCGCACCTCAACAAAGAACGCCAGCGACAAACACGCGCCGAGCCCGACCCACGCGATCCACGCCGGGTACAGCCGCTCCTCGCGCGACAGCCGCGTCGCCGCCAGGTTCGTGATCGCGTAATACACCAGCACCGTGAACGCGCTGAAACTCCACGTCAGCCGCACATCCCCCAGCAGCGCCAGCAGCGCGATCGCGCACCCCACACCAACCACCGCCGCGCCGGGCGAACCGTGCGCATCCACCCGCGCGAACACCCGCGGCACATCGCCGGCGCGCCCCATCGCCAGCGCCACGCGCGACAGACCCAGCACCAGGTTCAGCAGCACGCCCAGCATCGCCGTCACCGCGCCGATCGCAACAACCTCCGCCACCCACGGGCCGTCGAACCCGTTCGCCGCGGCCCCCAGCGGCGCCGCGCTCACCCGCGCCGCCTCGGCCAACCCCTCCGCGCCCAGCGTGCCCAGCGCCACGAACGCCACCCAGAAATAGATCCCCGCCGACACCACGAGCGTCGCGATGATCGCGCGCGGAATGGTTTTCCTCGGCTCGCGCACCTCCTCGCCCAGCGTCGCGATCCGCCCGTACCCGGTGTACGCAACGAACATCAGGGCCGTCGCCTCGAGCAGCCGCACGAACGCGGGCCGGTCGTCGCCCTCGACACCAAAGAACGTGGGCTTCCACAGCACCTCCGCGCGGCCGGCCGCGTCGCGCAGCCCCAGCACGCAGAACGCCCCCAGCGCCAGCAGCGTGACCGACACGATGACCGCGTTCACCCGGCTCGAGCGCCGCACGCCCGTCAGCACCAGCGCCGTCAGCACAAGCGTCGCGAAGATCGCGAGCGGAACCCTCCACCGCTGCGCATCGACGTGGGCCGCGCGCAGCGCGTACCCCGCGAACCCCAGCGCCGCCGTCGCGGCCGAGAACGACTTGGCGCACAGGAACATCCACCCCGCCGCGAACCCCAGCGACGGCGACAGCCACCGCCGCCCGTACTCGTACGTCCCGCCGCTCACCGGGTGCGCCGCCGCCAGCTGCGCGCTGCTCAGCGCGTTGCACGCCGCGACCAGCGCGGCCAAGACGACCGCCAACAGCAGCGCGTTGCCCGCGACGCCCGCGGCCACGCCGATCGACACGAACACCCCCGTGCCCAGGATCGACCCGAGCCCCAGCAACACCGCGCCAGGCAGCGAAACCACGCGATGGAGCGAGCGACGGTCGTTCATCGTCCCAATGCAGACACCCATGTCAAAACTAGAGCTATCCCTACCTGCCGTAACAAGATGTGCAGATTAGCTTACTTGTACTCATAGGAGACTGCACATGACGCTAGCGTCGGAGCCGCAACCGCAACTTGGCCGCAGAATCTTTATCGCAGGGGCGATGGCGACGCACGAACTCGATGCCGATCGCGAAATCGCACGCCTTGCCATTAATTCACTATCTCCACACTTTCACGCGTTTGCGTTCAAAGCATTTGCCGACGGCCCATGGGAAACCATCGCACAGACTGTGTCTCGCGAAGGCGGTCAACGCGAGATCGCACAATCACGCGCCATGCTGTGTCTCATTGGCAGTACAATCAGCAGCTTCTGCATACAGGAATATAAGTTTGCGCGCAAACTCGGAATGCCGTGTGTTATTTTTGCACGGAAAACTGGCCAACGAAGTGATAAGCTATCTAGATTTCTTCGTGATTGTCGTTCTCCTATCGTTGAGTACGCCAATCCATACACGGACTTGGCCGACGCTCTACAGAGCTACTGCAACGCACTTCTGGAGCAGGAACCAGAAAAGAATCTTGCAGCCAGCCGCACTATTCGGTTCTGGGACGAACTGGTTTCCGAGCTTGCCAAAGAACCCGAACTGGCTTTTGCGATGACGCCCAGAGAATTCGAAGAGTTGGTGGCCGGGATTATTTCCAGCTTCGGCCATGAAGTTGAGCTCACGCCGCGAAGTCACGATGAGGGTCGCGATGTTATTGTCCGCCGGACAAATGATCCACTATTCCCCACGCGGCACCTCGTTCAAGTAAAATTATGGAGAAATGACATTGGGCGGAGCACTGTTGATGAGATGATCGGAGTTGGAGAGCGCGAGAGATGTAACAGCGTTATGCTTGTCACTCCATCCTCATTTAAAGATCAGCCACTTCAGCTTGTTAGCAGGGCAAATTTGGATGATTATGTTCATTTTGTTGATGGCAATGATTTGCCCGACTGGTACAACACCTATCTTTCGCGCCGTGGTCAAGAATAATTTGTCCGACGAATTAATTAGAACAATATTAAACACCCCATCACCCACACGCCTCCGACCACCAGCGCCAGCGCGGTGTAGCCCACCACGTCCCTCGCCTTCGCGCCGGTGATCGCCAGCGCCGGCAGCGCCCAGAACGGCTGGATCATGTTCGTCCACGCGTCGCCGTACGCGATCGCCAGCACCAGCCGCGCGGGATCGACGCCCGCATCCACGGCCGCGCGCATCGCGATCGGCCCCTGCACAGCCCACTGCCCGCCGCCGCTGGGCACGAACAGGTTCACCAGCCCCGCGCTCAGGAACGTCATCACGCTCAGGCCCCCCGCCGAGCCGCCCGACTGCGCGGCGAACCACGACGCGATCTGGGCCGCGAGCCCGCTCGCGACCATGATCCCGATGATCCCCGCGTAGATGGGGAACTGCAGGATGACCCCCGCGCACCCGCGGGCCGCGTCCTCGATCGCTGACACATACCGCCGCGCGCTGCCGTGCAGGATCAGCCCCACGCTCAGGAACAGCAGGTTGGCCGTGTTCAGGTCCATCGCCGCGAACCCGCGCTCCGCGAAGCGCATCGACAGCCACACGAACGCGGGCAGCGCGATCCCGATCGCCGCGATCGGGCTGCGCTCCAGAAAGTCCGGCACAACGCCCGGTCGATCGTCAGTTTCCTTAACAACGGCAGTGGAGTGAGGCTGCGCGACCGCCCGCGCCTCGGGCTCCACGCGCGATCCCTTCGACGGGCACAGCAGCGCGAACAGCAGGGGGATCAGCACCAGCAGCCCGCCCGTGATCAGCGCGTTCGTCGGCGACAGGATCGTCTCGCCCACCGGGATCGCGCCGACCTGCGCCGCCAACTCCGCGCCCAGCACCTCCACCTGCCCCGACGCCGACGCCGCCTTCAGCGGCGCGCTCCCCGACAGCCCGCCGTGCCACGCCATCATCGTCGTGTATCCCGCCGCCGCGAGCAGCCCCGCGGGCAGCGTGATCCCCTTCGCGCGCAGCGCGCGATGTTGATCGCGCGCTG
>JBQLZI010000110.1:0-8078 GCA_052168195.1 Phycisphaerales bacterium | reverse complement strand
CCTCGAACGCGGGCCTGAGCCGGCACAACTGCACCCAGTGCCCGCCGCCGGACGCGACGGCCAGCACCCGCGGCCGCTTACCGGCCATACGCCGCGCCCCTTCCCCCCGGCGCGACGCGGGAGGACTCGTCACGCTCCCACACGCGCTCGCTCGCGGCGAGCCGCGCACGAGCCCTGCGCTTCGCGGCGAGGTTGACGTACGCGTACACCGCGCACTGCGGCCACCGCAGCGGCATCGAGAGCATCCGCTTCATCGATCCGCCCTCGCTGGCGGTCTCGTTCGCGAACAGCGCAGGGAACTTCGCGCGGAGCTCCATCGTCCCCGCCTTGGAGCGTGTCTTGATCTTCACGAGGTCGCGCAGCGTTCGCGGCGCCACCACCGTGACGCGGGCCGTCTCGATCGTCCTGCGTTCGCCCGGCGCGAACTGCAGCCGGACGAAACTGTCGTCGCTGATGACGTCGGGGAACGCGCCGAACCGCGCTCGCCCTTCTCGTGAGAGCGCGAACGCGCCGGCGATCCGACCCGTGTCGAAATACGGCATCCGCGACCAGACGGCGTAGTACGCGCGGACCGCCCACGACGCGCCCGCGAGATCGAAGTCGAACTTCGGGGCGGCGGCGAGCACGCCGGGCTGCTCCACGGCGCGCACGATGGCGCGGGCCGACTCGGTCGTGAGAATCAGGTCGCCGTCGAGGTATATCCGGGGGAATGCCTCTCCCGCCGCGTCGTCGCCGAGGTTCAGCGCGTTCGTCTTTCCGGGGGTCGGCGTGTCGATGACGAGGACCTCGTCCCCCACCGCCCTCGCGGCGTCCGCGGTTCGATCCGTGCAGCCGTTGGCGACGACGATCGGGCGAAACTCGCCGGCCTTCGCGGACTCGAGCAACGCGCGAAGGCAGCGTGCGATCACCGTTTCTTCGTTGTGGGCAGGGATGATCACCGGTACGCCGTTCATAACCATTCCCCGCGGCGTTTCCACACCTTCCGCCAGATGTCGCGCTCGGCGCGTTTCTTCGAATCGACCACCCCGAGCACGGTCGTTTCGGCGAGGCGGTTCAGGCCCCACGCGCCGATCGAGAGCCGGCCGATTGTGCGCCGCGCGCCCGTCCAGTGCTTGCGCGCGAGCAGGGTCTTCGCCGCGAACTGGCGGATGAGTTGATCTTCCTTGATGCGCTCGGACTTGCCGCCGTAATGAACGATGCACGCCTGCGGGCAGACGCGGGGCCGGGCGCCGCGCTTCGCCGCGCGGAGGCAGAGGTCGATGTCCTCGCCGTACATGATGAAGTCGCGGTCGAACCCGCCGAGATCGTTCCAGAGATCGCGGTCGATGAGGAGGAAGCAACCGGTAATGACGGCGACCTCGCGTTCCGAGGTCCGGTCCCACCAGCGCATGGGCTCGGGGTCGAACGCCCTGCTCCCCGAGAAGATCTTCGCGAGCCCGAGCCCGCGGCTGAGCCACGCCCACGGCGAGGGCGCTCCCCAGCACGAGGTCGGGTTGAGCGAACCGTCCTCGAAGACCGTCCGGCCGCCCCACACCCGCGCGCCGGGGGTTTCGTCGGCGTATTCGACGATGCGGTCGATCGCGTGGTCGAGCACGACCGTGTCGGGGTTGAGCAGCAGCAATCGCCGCCCTGAGGCGCGCTCGGCGGCGAGGTTGTTGGCCCGCGCGAAGCCGAGGTTCTCCTCCGAGCGGATGAGCGTCGCCTGCGGGAACTCCTCCGCGATGCGGTCCGCCGAGCCGTCGCCCGAGGCGTTGTCGACGACGATGACCTCGAAGGTCACGCGGGTCGTTTCCCGATACAACGAGGCGAGGCATGCGAGCGTCAGATCGCATGTACGATAATTGACCACGATCACGCTGACACGCACGGGATCGCTCACGCACGATGCTCCAAGACGCCGACCAGCCCGCGGAAACGACGCACGTCCTGCTGACGCGGTTCAACGTCCGCGTGCGCGCCAAGTGGTCGCAACTCAACAACGACGAGCGCTGGCTGGCGGGCCGCTTCGACCTGTTCGAGACGTACTGCCTGCCGAGCGTGCAACACCAGACCTGCGCCGACTTCGTGTGGCTCGTGTACTTCGATCCCGGCACGCCCGAGCCGTTCATGTCGCGGGCCCGCGAGGCGCTCGAACGCGTCCCGCAGGCGCGGCTCGTGACGATCGAGGCGTTCGACCGCGAACTGTGGATGGCGCCGATTCTTGAGGCCGTCCCTTCGTCCGCGTCGCGGCTCATCACCACGCGGCTCGACAACGACGACGGCCTGCACCCGAGGTTCCTGGAGCGCGTCCGCGCCGCGGCCCGGACAGTCTCGACGCCCACCTTCATCAACCTGCCGACGGGCTGCGCCCTCCGCGACGGCCGGCTCTACCGCGTGACCGACCGCTCCAACGCGTTCCTGTCGCTGGTCGAACGTGTCGACGTCGGCGGAGAGCCCGAGACCGTGTGGGTCAAGCCCCACACCGAAGCGCACGCCTTCGCGCCGATCGTGCAAGCCGAGGGTGAACCCGCGTGGCTGCAGGTCATTCACGGGGAAAACGTCTCGAACCGTGTGCGCGGCGTGCGCGTCCGTGCGACGGGGCTTCACGGGTTCGGCCTCACCGCGGCGGAAGAATCTCCCTGGGCCATCCTCGCGGACAACCTTTCTCTGTACCCCGGGCGGGCGGCGCGTTCCCTCGCGGCGGCGGCGGCGCGTGGGGTCCGCCGCGCCACACGCTGAACGGCGGGCGTGGCGGTCATCTCGCCCAGGGCGCCCGCCGCGGCGAGCGTCACGTACCACAGCATGATGATCTGCCCGAAATAGGACACGCCCACGAATGATGCCGCGTGCGCGAACAGCGCTACGCCGACGCACCAGGCCATCATTCGTCTGGGCTCGTTCTTGTCGACGGCGCGCCAGGCCTTGCCCACGTAGCGAAACGCGAGGTAGAGCGCCGCGACGAAGAGCGCGAGCAGGAGGAACCCGCCGCGGACCCCCTCGATCACGTACTGGTTGGTGACGTCCCAGAGACCGATGCCCCAGTGCGACGTGCCTCTCGTGCCCCAGAGCGCCCACTCGCCGAAGTTCGCGATCGCCCGGTCCACGAGGTAGTAGCGGTGCCATCCGGTCGAGCCGCCCACGACGTTGGTCCGGGCGAGCAGACTCCAGACCGGCCCTTTCATCACCAGGTGCAGGAGGATCAGCATCGAGACGACGCCGACCTGGATCCAGCCCATGTACCGCCGGACGAAATAGAGCGAGGCGCCGAGGCACACCGCCGCGAGCGCTCCGATGGGCGTGCTGGAGCCCGACGCGACCACGATCCACAGGCAGCAGCCGCAGGCGAACACCACAACGTACTTGTTCGCGCGGGGATCCCAGAACCGCGCGGCGACCAGCGGCAGCACGGTCGCCCAGAACACGCCCGCGAGGATCGGGTGCGAGAACGCGCCCATGCAGCGATTGCGGCCGTCGCGCATCATCGTGATCGGGTGCACGCCGCCGAAGATCGCGAAGACGTTGCGGCGCGTGAGCCATTCCACGAGGAAGAACGGCGCGACCACCATCGCCATAATGCCCAGCCATTTGCAGAGGAACCGCAAGGATTCCCAGTCGCGGAGCATCACGCGGGCGAAGAAGTAGATGCCGAGCACTTCGACGGTGTACCCGACGCGCGCGATGATGTACGCACCCTCGCCCCACAGCAGGGACTGGGCCACGATGCCGACGAACCCCCACGCGACGATCATGGTGTCGAGCGGGAGCCACTTGAACCCGGCGTACTCCTGGCGGAACACCAGCCGGAAGATGCCCGCCAGCGCGATGATGCGCAGGAAACTGAAGTCCATCCCGCCCAGCACGATCCGCTGGGCCGAGGGGATCATGCACGCGACGATCAGCAGCGGCACGATCGCCGACTTCTTGGGCAGCAGGAACGTCAGCGCCGCCATCAGCAGCACCACCGCGAGGCCGACCGGGTGGATCGTCGTCTGGCCGTAGAACTCGCCGGGGCCCATTACGCGGCGCCCTCCGTGCCGGCGGGGTCAGACGCGTCGTACCCGAGCGTGGCCGCGAGGGACGCGGGGTCGGTGTTGCGGTTGTCGCCGCGGGTGAACCCGTGCCACAGGCCGCGGATCGTCCGCTGGATGCGCGACTTCTTCAGGGGCAGCCCGTGCCTGGTGAGCGGCACGATGCAGGTCGGGATCGGGAGACGGTCGGCGTGGATGCGCTGCATGGCGCGGTACGCCTCGGCGTAGCCGCCGCCGAGACTGCGGACGGGGAGACTGTTGTGGATCACCGGGGCGTCGATGATGTACGAGCCCAGTCCGGCGGCGCGGGCGCGCTGCGCGATGTCGGTGCCGTACATATGGAACGAGGGGACGCGCTCATCGAAGCGGAGCCCGGAGGACTTGCGCACCACGAGGAGGAGTTCGTCGAACGAGACGGCGGGCGTCGGGCGGTCGACGCGGTAGTCGAACTCGCGGGCGTTGCCGGTGCACCACACGCGGCCCATATGGCTGGCGCTCTCGGTGACGCCGAAGACGCCGAGCACGCCCCAGTCGTCGTTGCCGATGCGTTCGATCTGCGCTTCGAGGCGCCGCTCCCAGCCCGCGGGGATGTAGACGTCCTGGTGGGCGAGGACGACGACGTCGTGGCGGGCGCGATCGATCGCCTCGTTGTACGCCCGCGCGGCGGACGGGGCCCCGCGCTGCAGGATGACCTCCACGCCCTCCGCGGACGCCAGCGGCGACGCGAGCAGGTTGCGCTCGAGCACGGCGTCGTCGTTCACGGCGGCCACGAGAGTGATGTTCACGCGGCGGCCTCCAGCACTCGCTCGTACAGCCGGAGCACGTCTCCCGCGCAGCGTTCATCGGTGAACAATTCGACCGCTCTCGCTCGCGCAACCCGGGCGATCTCTAGAGCCTTCGCATAGTCTTGCATGATCGCCATGAGACATTCAGCCAGCTCGTCTGCGGTCTCGAAGAGCATTCCATCACGATCACGCCGGACGATCTCAGGAGTTGCGCCGGAGTCTCGTCCCACGACTGGCACGCCAGCACACATTGCTTCCGCCACAACTCGCCCCATCGCTTCGCCGACACCGCAACTCACCAACACGTCAGTATCAAGCAGAACATTCCATGGCGAGTCAACTCGGCCGGTGAAGACGACATGGTTGGTCAGCTCTAGCTGCTCGACGAGTGGCTCCAGCCAATCGCGAGATCCGCTGCCAACGAGTTCTAGCACGCACGAGCGATCGCTGTCGAGCAGACGCCTCATCGCACGTACCGCGATGTCGGGAGCCTTCTGCTTTGAGAGACCACCAATCACAACAACTCGAAAGGGTTCGTGTGGGCCGAGAACATTCCGCGATGGCGCCGACGAGGCTCGTGCAATGACGCCGTTGTAGATCACACACACGTCATTGCCTGGAACTCGCTCACGGAGATGCCCAGCCGCGTAGTTCGACACAGCAATCCGGGCCGCCGCGCTTCGCATAGATTTCCAATAGCGGCCCCAACCAGGTGCGGCAAAGAACCGATCCAAGTCCTCGAATGATTCACGGATGTGCCAGACATGTGGCACGCCGGCAAGCCCAGCCGCGATCGCCCCAACCCGGATCACCGCCGAGTTTGAATGCACGATCGATACTTTGTGCTGACCAAGAATCATCGCCAGCATACGCGCGGCGCGTTGTTCCTGAAACGCCGCAAATTGCTGCCGCATGAAGCCTGCGGTCCTGCCGCCGCCGAGAAAGAGCGAGTTGGGATACTCGGCTTCGACCACCGTCGCACCAACCTCTTTCAACGGTTCACGGAGACTTGTGTGTTTTGGCAGCACGCAGATTGGCTCGACACCAAGTCGCATGAGTTCCCGAAGCATGTTGAGCAGCGAGTGATCCGCGCCGCCCATGCCATCGGTGTAGGTATTGTTCACCAAGTACGCGATGCGCATTCACTCAGTTCCGGCTGGCTTCAGCACAAAGAAACGGTGCATACGGCACTCACGGGTTCTGTATTCGTTCGCAATCGCCCAGCCCGACTCAACAATGGCGGCTCGCACATCGCGCGGTTTGAATCCTGCAACCCCTATCTCCCAGAAGTGACCATCCTTGGCGCCGAGCGGAGACACGGGTTCAGGACGGCGGGACAGGCTTCTCTCAATCGCAAAGGAGTGAAGTAATGGCAGGTGTCCATCGAGAAAGAACGCACGAGACATGTCGGGCAGACTGACGACGCCGCCTGCGCGGGCGACGCGCCGGAGTTCACGGAGGGCCGGCACGAACTGTTCAAACGGGAGATGCTCGAGCATCTGGCAGCAGAGGATGACGTCGACGTCGTTGTCGGGGAGCGGGATCTGCGTGACGGACGCGAGGATGTCGGGGTTGAGCGAGGGCTCGATGTCGAGCGTGAGGACTTCCACGCCCGAGGCGCGGAGCGCGTGGGTGACGACGCCGGGCCCGGGTCCGACTTCGAGGACGCGTTTGGGCTCGAAGGTCAGCACTTCTTCGACTTGGTGCGCGAACGAGAACATACGCCCCTCGCGCATGTACGACTGCCCGTAGTTGGACTTGTCGGGCACGAGCGAAGCGATGTCTTTGCCGACGTAGTCCGCGGCGGAGGGGTTGCGTGGCGCTGCGTGGTTCATGCCTTGGCCGTCCTGAGGGAGTTGCGGAGTTCGAGGGTGGCGCGGATCTGCTGGACGCCGCCCGGCAGGCCGCAGAACACGGCGAGGTACAGGATCGAATACGCGGCGCCGAAGATGGCGAGGCGGAGGATGAGGTGGACCGCGGAGAAGTCGAGGAGGGCGCGCATGGCGAAGACGCCCGCGCTGGCGACGAAGGCGGCGAAGAACGCGCGGGCGACGGCGCGGAGGATGTCGGCGCTGCTGACGGGGCTGCCCTTGGCCGCCATCATGACGAACGCGATCAGCGCGACGGTGAAGGTGCAACTGAAGGAGGCGGCGACGCCCTCGGCGCCCCAGAGCAGCCCGACGGCGAAGCCCGCGACGACGAAGGGCGCGGACCAGAGGGCCCAGCGGAACTGGACGCCGGCGCGGCCGAGCGAGACGCACAGCCAGCCCGGGACCATGTTGATCGCGCCCACGAGCGCCGCGGGCATGAGGAGGCGGAAGATGGTGGTGCTCTCGACCCACTGCCGGCCCAGGACGAGCAGGACGATGTCGTCGGCGGCGGTGAAGGCGAAGAGGACGATCGGCGCTGTGAACATCGCGGCGAGCCCGACGGCGCGGAGGAAGAAGCGCCGATAGGCGGGCGCGTCGGTCTGGAGGCGGCTGAGCGCGGGCAGCGCGACGGCGGTGAGCGGGGTGTTCACCTGCCTGATGGGGAGCATGAGCAGGTTGTACGCGCGGGAGTAGAAGCCGAGCGGTCCGGCGCCGAGGACGGCGCCGACGAGGACGTTGTCGGCGTTGCGGGTGAAGTAGTTGAGGATGTTGAAGCCGGTGAGGTTGCCGCCGAACGCGAGCATGGAGCGGACCTCGGCGTCGCGGCGCGGGAGGCCGGGGAGCCAGCCCGAGGCGATCCAGGCGAAGAGCGCGGTGCAGACCGCCTGCGTGGCGGTCATGGCGACGAGGGCCCAGTACGTTCGGAAGGCGTAGGCGACGGCGATGGCGACGCCGATCGAGACGGCGAAGGAGGCGAGTTCGATCGACGCGACGGCCGTGAAGCGCATGCGGCGCTGGAGCAGCGCGACGTGCTGGGCTGCCAGCCCGCCGAAGACGAACGTCGCGCCGAGGGCGGCGGTGATGGCGACGAGGCGCGGCTCGCCGTAGAGCAGCGCGACGAGCGGCGAGGCGGCGGCAACGACGAGCGCGAGCAGCACGCTGAAGGCGAGGTTGACCCAGAACAGCGTGCTGACCTGCTCGTGGGTGATGGTCTCACGCTGGACGGTGGCCATGGAGAGGCCGAGGTCTTTGAAGAGGGCGGCGAAGCCGACGACGGCGGCGACCATGGCGACGAGGCCGAAGTCGTCCGGCGTCAGGAGCCGCGCGAGGACGGCGGTGGAGCCGAGGTTGAGGACGAACTTCAGGCCCTGGGCCGTGACGGTGGCGAGCCCGCCGCGGACGGAGCGCCCGCGGAG
>JBQLZI010000109.1:0-8122 GCA_052168195.1 Phycisphaerales bacterium | reverse complement strand
CTGGCACCTCATCGTCACGCTCGTTCCCGTCGCCCTCCTCGCCGGGATGGTCATCCTCGAAGACCTCGGCACCGGCGTGCTCATGCTCGCCGTCGCGGGCACGATGCTCCTCGGCGCTGGCGCGCGCATCTGGCACCTCCTGCTCTTCGCCCCGCCCGCGCTCGCGGGGCTGGGCATCGCGCTCATCACCAGCCCCTACCGCGTCACCCGCCTGCTCACCTTCCTTGATCCCTACGCCGATCCTCAGGGGACCGGCTACCACATGATCCAGTCGATGGTCACGGTCGCGGGCGGCGAGGGCTTCGGCCGCGGGCTGGGCTTCGGCCTCCAGAAGTTCGGCTACCTCCCCGAGCAACGCACCGACTTCCTCTTCGCCGTCATCTGCGAGGAACTCGGCGTTGTTGGCGCTGCCCTCGTGATCTCGCTCTACCTCGCGATCCTGTGGTCGGGCCTGTCGATCATGAAGCGCGTCCCGCGCCACACCGCCGAGGGCGCCGCGGCGCGGCTCCTCACCCTCGGCGTCCTCGCGACCGTCTGCGTGCAGGCGGCCATCAACATCGCCGTCGTCACGGGCGTCGCCCCGACCAAGGGCATCGCGCTCCCGCTGCTCTCCGCGGGAGGCACGGGCTGGATCCTCACCGCGTCGTGCCTCGGATTGCTCATCGCCATCGATCGGCGCATGACCATCGACACCGCCGAGCCGATCGTCTTCACCGCAGAGCGCGAAGGCGCCCGCTCCCTCGGGGAGACGCTGACCGCCACTGAAAGAAAGCGGCCGGGTGAGAAACGCGCGGGACAAGCGGCCGCGCACACCGCCGAACCCCCGCTCATCACCGTCCGCCGGTTCGAGCCCCAGCGCAGGCGCGCCGCGTCGTGAGCGACCGCACCGTCGTCTTCGCCGGCGGGGGCACCGGCGGCCACCTCTACCCCGCCCTCGCGATCGCCGAGCGCCTGCCGAGCGCCTGGCATCGCCTCTTCCTCTGCTCGTCGCGCGCCATCGACGCGCAGATCCTCACCAAGGCGGGCGCCGAGTTCACGCCCCTGCCCGCGCTCCCGCCCGGGAAGAAGCCCAAACAGGCGATCGCGTTCGCGCGGACGTTCGCGTCGTCGTTCCGCATCACCCGCGAGCAACTCAAGGTGCGCGCCGCGCACGGCAAGGTCGCGGTGCTCGCGATGGGCGGCTTCGTCTGCCCGCCCGCCGCCCTCGCCGCGCGTGCGCTGCGCATCCCCGTCACGCTCGTGAACCTCGACGCCGAGCCGGGCAAAGCCAACCTGTTCGTCGACCGTTTCGCGGACCGGGTCTTCACCGCCGCCGACGGCCCGCGCGTGCCGAAGAACTGGATGCGCGTCGGCCCGATCCTGCGCACCTCCATCCTTGTGCGCACGGCGCGCGGCCAGTCGCGTCAGGCCCTCGGCCTCGATCCGAACCGGCGCACGCTCTTCGTCTCCGGAGGGTCGCAGGGCGCCGGCACGATCAACGACGTGATGCGTGCTCTCGCCGAGCGCGACGCGTCGCTCTTCGAAGGGTGGCAGGTCTTCCACCAGGCCGGGCCGGCGAAGGACGGCGACGAGGCGCATATCGCCGCGCTGCGCGAGGCCTACGCGGCCGCGAACATCCCCGGGGTCGTTGTGCCGTTCTGCGACCAGATGGGCCACGCGTGGAACGCCGCCGACCTCGCGGTGTGCCGCAGCGGCGCCGGAACCGTCGCGGAAGTCCTCGGCACGGCGACGCCCGCGGTCTTCCTCCCGTACCCGTTCCACAAGGACGAGCACCAGACCAAGAACGCGCGGTTCCTCGAAGCGGCGGGGGGCTGCGCGATCCTGACCGATCACGCCGACGCGCTGCGCACACTCCCGGCGCTGCGCGACTCGCTCACGCCGCTGATGCGCGACGACGCCAAACGCGAAGCGATGCGCAGCGCGCTCCTCGCCCTTGCCCCCTCCGACGGCGCGGCCAACGTCGCCGACAACATCGCGTGGTGATCAGCGCTGACCGTAGTGCTTCAGCCAGTGCACCACCTGCTTGCCGATCGCGTCCATCTCGAGGTTCACCCGGTCGCCCTCGCGCAGCGTGTGCAGCGTGGTTTTCTCAAGCGTCGTGGGGATCAGCGCGACCTCGACGTGCGCCGGCGTGAGTTCGGCGATGGTGAGCGACACGCCGTCTATGCAGATCGATCCCATCGGCGCCGTGAACTCCATGAGTGGCGCCGGGGGCTCGACGCGCACGCGCCAGTCGTCCGGATCGCGCTGCACGCGCGTGACGGTCGCCACGCCGTCGACGTGCCCCTGCACGATGTGCCCTCCCAGCAGGTCGTTCGGGCGGCACGCGCGTTCGAGGTTCACGCCCATGCCCGCCTTGAGCGCGCCGAGTTTTGTTTTCTTCAGCGTCTCGGCCACTACGTCGAAGCGCATCGCATCGCCCGGTTTCGTCGGCTCCGCGATGGTCAGGCACACGCCGCTCACGCTGATCGATTCGCCGAGTTCGGGAATATGGTCCCAGCGGTTGGCGTCGACGACGAGGCGCACGCCGAACGGCCGCTCCTCGATCGCTTCGATGTGCCCGACGGCCTGAACGAGTCCTGTGAACATGCGGTCGTGCCTTTCAGTGCCTGAAGTGCCGCACGCCCGTGGTCATGCACGTCACGCCCTTCTCGGCGCAGAGCGCGAAGGTCTCGTCGTCGCGCTTGCTTCCCCCGGGATGCACCAGCATCGTCACGCCCGCGTTAATGAGGATCTCCGGGCCGTCCTTGAACGGGAAAAACGCGTCCGAGCACGCGATGGCGCCCTGCGCAAGGTCGCCCGCCTTCTCGACCGCGATCCGGCACGCCGTCATCCGGTCCATCTGGCCCGCGCCCGCGCCGAACAGCCGCGCGAACCGCGGCCGGTCGACCTCCGCGCCGCCGATCGCGACCGCGTTGCTCATCAGGTGCTTGCAGATGGTCCACACCACCGCGGCCTGCGCCAGCCGGTCGGCCGTCGGCTCCGGGCCCGCCGCGTGCGTCCACTGCTCGGGCGACGCCATGCGGATATCGCGGTCCTGCACCAGCATCCCGCCGGGGATCGACACGTAATTGACCTTCCGCGCCGCGCTCCCGCTCCGCTCGCCCGTCGCGAGCAGGCGCACGTTCGCCGACCGCTCCCGCAGGATCGACAGCGCCCGGTCCTCGAACTCCGCCGCGACGATCACCTCAAGGAACGCCTTCTGGCTGACCAGGAACTCCGCGGCCTTCTCGTCCATCGCCCGGTTGAGCGCGAGGATGCCGCCGTACGCCGCGACCGGGTCGCCCTTGTACGCCATCTCCACCGCGTCCGCGGCGGTGTTGCCCACGCCCGATCCGCAGGGGTTCTTGTGCTTGATGATCGCCGCGCCCACGCGCGTGTCGTCGTGCCGGCGCAGGTCCTTCACCAGTTCCAGCGCCGCCGCGGCGTCGGCGATGTTGTTGTACGAGAGCGCCTTGCCGTGCAACTGTCGCGCGTTGACGATCGTCGGCCCGGTGCTGCTCGGGTCGCGGTAGAGCGCCGCGTCCTGATGGGGGTTCTCGCCGTAGCGAAGATCCTCGACCTTCGTGTACGCCATGCGCAGCGCGTCGGGGAACCCGCCGGGCGAGCGCCGGCCGAGGTACGCCGCGATCGCCGTGTCGTATTCCGCCGTGCGCGCGAAGACCGCCGCCGCCAGTTGCGCCCGCAGTTCCAGGGGCGTCGAGCCGTCGTGCGCGTCCAGCGCGTTGATCACCCGGTCGTAGTGCCGCGGGTTGGGCACGACGGTGACATACTGGAAGTTCTTCGCCGCCGAGCGCAGCATGCTGGGCCCGCCGATGTCGATGTTCTCGATCGCATCGCGCTGGCTCACACTCGGGTCGCTCACCACGCGCTCGAAGGGGTAGAGGTTCACGCACACCAGATCGATGGGCTGGATGCCGTGGTCCTTCATCGCCGCGACGTGGGTCGAATCGTCGCGCACCGCGAGCAGCCCGCCGTGCACCTTCGGGTGCAGCGTCTTGACCCGCCCGTCCATGATCTCGGGAAATCCGGTCACCTCGTCGATGGGGATCACCTTCACCCCGGCCGCGGCGAGGGCCTTGGCCGTCCCCCCGGTCGAGATGATCTCCACCCCGCGGGCCTCCAGGGCCTTTACGAAGGGGATGAGATCGGTCTTATCGGAGACCGAAACGAGCGCGCGGCGGATGGGGACGAGGTCAGGCATGACGGAAGATAGGCCGCCAATTCCCCTCCAACGCCGCGGGGATGGCCGTGCGGGCGCGTCTTCTTACGAACCCTCTTCCACCTTGCCGTCGACGAGCCGCACCACCCGGTCGGCGCGCTCGGCCACGCGTTCGTCGTGCGTGACCATCACGATCGCCTGATCCAGCGTGCCGCGCAGCCCGACGATCGCGTCGAGGATCGCCTCCCCGGTCGCGCGGTCGAGGTTGCCCGTCGGCTCGTCCGCCAGCAGCGCCTGGGGCCGGTTGACGAGCGCGCGGGCGATGGCGACGCGCTGACGCTCGCCGCCCGAGAGTTCCACGGGGCGGTGCTTCAGCCGCGCCCCAAGCCCGAACGCCGCGAGCAGTTCCTCGGCCCGCGCCCGCGCCGCGCCCATGTCGGCCTTGGCCGCCATCGCCGCCACCAGTACGTTGTCCACCACGGTCAGTTCGGGGAGCAGGTGGTAGAACTGGAAGACGAAGCCCACCTCCCGCGCGCGGAAGCGGTCGAGTTCGCGCCGGCTCATCGACGACAGCGGCGTGCCGTTGAACAGGATCCCGCCTGCGCCCTTGTCGGGGCGGTCCAGCCCGCCCAGCAGGTGCAGAAGCGTGGACTTGCCCGAGCCGGACGCCCCGAGCACCGCGACCCACTCCCCGGGGTGGACCTCGATGCCGGCGCCGCGCAGCACCGGCACGTCCACGCGCCCGAGCCGGTACGTCTTGTGCACGTCGTGGGCGGCGAGCAGCGGCGCGGCCCGGCGCGCGTCCGCGACATCGGCATGGGTCGTCGGCGCGCTCGTCATTCGAACCTCAGCGAGCGTACGGGGTCCATGTTCGCGGCCTTCAGCGCCGGGATCAGTGCGCCCAGCACGCTCGCCACCACGCCCGACACGAGCACGATCACGACCTTCTGCGTGTCGAGTTCGCTGGGGATCTTGGGGAAGTGGTAGATCGCCGGGTCCCACACGTACACACCGAGCGCCTCGCCCAGCCACTCGTGGATCGGGTTGATGTTGAGCACGATGAGCGCCGCGAGGGTGCCGCCCAGGATCGAGCCGATCACGCCGATGACGGCGCCGTAGAGCAGGAACAGCCCGGCCACCCCGCCGCGGGTCGCGCCCACGGCGCGGAGCACGCCGATGTCCTTGGTTTTCTCGCTGACGATCGACCAGAAGATCGCGAACACCAGGAAGACCGCCGTCAGCGAGATGAACGCGAAGAGCGTCAGAACGAGCGAGATCTCCTTCTTCACCGCGGCGATGAACCCCGCGATGCCCGGACGCTCGTCCCACGTCTTGATGCTCGGGAACCGCGGCACCTGCCCGGCCCGCCGCGCCGCGAACGCGTCATACGCATCTTCCGCGGCCATGCGCGCATCGACCGCGTCGACGCCCTCCGCCGCCTTGATCATCACGCTCGTCACCCGGGGCGGGTCGGCGTCGGTCACCACCGGTGTTTCGATGGCCGCCCAGGGTTCATCGGGCGGGGGCGCCGCGCGATCCGCCTCGCCCATGCGCAGCATCCGCTGCAGCGCGTCGAGCCGGATCAGCACCGTGTTCGAGTCGATGTCGTGCAGCCCGCTCTGGAACTGGTTCACCACGGGCACCGCGCGGGCCTGCACGTCGATCGCCGCCCCGCGCTGCGAGATCGGCAGCACACTCAGCGTCACCTTGTCCGAGCCGAAGTAGACCCACCGCGGCTCGTAGAAGTTGCCCTCGGCGTTCCACTCGTTCACCCCGGCCACCTGCATGCCCATCACGAGGGCCGCGACCCGTTCGCCCGTTTCGGGGTCGAACGTCGTGAGCGTCCGCGCCTCCTCGTACAACTCCGGATTGATGCGCAGGCGCGGGTCCTCCCCGAGCCGATCCTTGGGTGTGGGCTTCTCGGGGGGCTTCCAGTAGATCGTGTCGGCGTAGCCGGTGACCTCGTTGTACGACTCGGGCTCGACGCCGATGACGCGGACCATGTGGGTCAGGTTGTCGCGCGGGGTCGCGAGCAGCGCGGGCGATTCGAGGACCGGCGTGGCCGCGGCGATGCGCGGGTCTTCCTCGAGGTCCTCGATGAGTTCCTCGTAGTAGGCGAACCCTGTGACCGGCCCGGCGATGGTCACATCCCCGAAGAGCGTGCCCCCCGAGCGAAGGAGCATCGACAGGAACCCGCCCATGACGCTCCACACGATGAGCACCATCGCGGTGCACAAGCACACCGCGAGCGCGGCGAGCAGGGGCATCACCTTGCTCGTCAGGTACCGGCGTGTGAGGAGCGTTTGGTACATTTTGGCGCGGATGGTAGCGGGGGCGGGGTCGCGGCGGGCGTCAGCGCGTCGCTTCGCTTGAGACGCCCAGCCGGATGTTCGTGATCCCCGCGCGGCCCGCCGCGTCGTGCACGAGCACCACATCCTGATACGGCACGTCGCGCGCCGGCGCGACCACCACGATCACCGACGCGTCGAATCCGGCCTTGACGAGGGTGTCGAGTCGGTCGGCGATCTCGGCGATCGAGACGTTCGCCAGGCCCATCCCGTTCACCACGGTTCGCCCGCTCTGGACGGTCATCCGCAGGATCGCGCGCGACGCGGGGGTCGCGTTCGCGGGCGCCGGGGTCGAGTCGCTGGACGCCGCGGACCGGCCCTGCTCGGACGCGTCGGCCGGGGGCGCGCCGGTTCCCAGGTACTGCTCGGCCGCGGCCAGCCCCATCGCGCCCATGAAGAAGATCAAAATCACCAGCACGACGTCCACCATGGGCGTCATGTTGGGCCCGAAGGCCCCGCGGCGGCGGTAGCGGCGTGCGCGGCGCGCGCTCACTGGGCGGACTCCGTCACCAGCCGAAGTCGCGCCACGCCGGCGCGCGAGACCGCGCGCACCGCGGGCTCGACGGCGCCGTAGGTCAGGTCGCGCGACGCGCGCACCTGCACGATGAGGTCGGGGTCGCGGGTCCGGCGGTTCTCGATCAGCCGGCGGATCCCCGCTTCGTCGATGTCCTGGCTCATCACCCGGTAGACCGCGCGCCCCGATCCGTCGTTGCGCGGCAGCGCGTTGATCGTCAGCACGTCGGCGCCCGACGTCGTCTCGCCCGCGACGCTCAGCGGCAGCGGGACCGACTCGTAGTCCTCGTTGATGAACGAGCCGACCATCAGATAGAAGATGATGAGCACCATCACGATGTCGATGAGCGGGACCACGTTGACGTGCCCGCCCTCGCCGTGCCCGCGATGCCTCCCGCGCCAACGAGCCATCGCTCAGTTCCCCGCGGCCGTGGACGTCGACGCCGGGCGCGCCGCCTGCTGCTGTTGCTGCTGGGCGTTCACGCCCGCGGGCGTCTGCATCGCCAGCACCGCGATCTGGTCCATGATGTCCGTGCTCAGCATCGTCCCCCGCGCGCACAGACGGTCGAGGCGCTCGCGGAACAGCCCGTACGCCAGCAGCGCGGGGATCGCGAGCAGCAGCCCCAGGAACGTGTGGAAGAGCGCCTTCGAGATGCCCGTCGAGAGTTGGGCGGCCGCGGCCTGCCCGCCCGTCTCGCCGATGGCCGTGAACGCGATGATCATCCCCCACACGGTGCCCACCAGCCCCAGCAGAGGCCCGAGGTTGCCGATCACGCCCAGCCACTCCACTTCCTTGAAGCGCCTCGCGGTCTCGTGATCGGCGGCCATCTCGGTCGCCTCGTGGATGCCCAGGGGGTTGGCGCGGAGTTTCGGCAGACTCTCGCGGAGCACCCGGCTCACGAACGACTCGTCCTCGTTCACGAACTGCTGGAGGTCCGCCCAGCGCCGCTCGTTCACGGCGCGCTGCACGGTCTCGCTGACCTCTTCGGGCAGCACCACGCTCGGGCGCAGCGTGATGAACGAGCGCACGATGATCGCCACCGCGACCACCGAGCCCACCACGATCAGGATCGTGAACAGGTCGAACGACTGCGCGAAC
>JBQLZI010000108.1:0-8126 GCA_052168195.1 Phycisphaerales bacterium | reverse complement strand
AGCGGGCGGCGGCGGCGGCGCTGGCCTCCCCCCCTTCGTACTACGAGCATCTGCGCGAGTCGTTCCGCGCGAAGCGCGACACGCTGTGCGACGCGCTGGAAACCATCGGGTTCGACGTGACGAGGCCCGAGGGCGGGTACTTCGTGATGGCGGACTTTCGAGCGCTGGACCTGGACCGGCTGGGCCTGCCGACGGACGGGCCCGCGGACGACGCGATGTTCTGCAAGGCGCTGGTGGAGCGTGTCGGGGTGGCGGCGATCCCGCCGAGTTTCTTCTACGAGCGCAAGGCGGAGGGCGCCGGGATGGCGCGGTTCGCGTTCTGCAAGCAGGACGAGACGATCGCCGAGGCGGTGACGCGGCTGAACACGCTGAAGCGGTAGCCGGGCGACCGGCGTACGATGCGCGCGCCGAGGGCGGCCGCGGACGGTGAATTCGTGTTCACCTTCGGGCGGTTTCGCGGCGCGAGGGGACCGAACCGTGGAACTCTGCATCGCGCTGGTTCAGATGGAGATCGCGCCTTCCGATCCGTCCACCAACATGGAGCGGATGGCCGACTTCGTGAAGCAGGCCAAGAAACAGGGCGCCGACCTCGTGGTCTTCCCCGAGGACGCGGTGAACGGGCCGCTGGGCGGGCAGACGGAGTTCGTTGCCGACGCCGCGAAGACGCTCGCGTACTTCCAGGCGCTCGCGGTGAAGCACGGCGTGGACCTCGTGCCCGGGACGTGGACGATCTCCGAGAACGGGGCGCTGTTCAACGCGGCGCACTACATCAACGCGGACGGCACGGTCGCGGGCGTGTACCGCAAGGTGAACCTGTGGGAGACAGAGAAGGCGGCGATGACGCCCGGCGCGGCCGTATCGGTGTTTCCCACGCGGTTCGGGAACGTGGGGATGATCGTGTGCTGGGACATCTCGTTCCCGGGGATGTTTGCGGAAATGGTGGCGCAGGGGGTGGAGTTGGTCGTGTCGCCGACGTACTGGTCGTTCACGAAGAAGGGCGACGAGGTGGACGACGTGCTCGACGAGGAGATCCTGCTCATCGACGGGCTGTGCGTGACGCGGGCGTTCGAGAACAACATCGTGTTCGCCTACTGCAACGCGGCGGGAGAACTCGACGCGTACGGGCAGAAGGCGGTGCTGTCGGGTCGATCGCAGATCACCCACCCGCACGAGAAAGTGGTGTGCAAGGCCGAGGGCAACGCGGAGGAAGTGCTGTTCGCCCGCGTGAAACTCGAGCGAGCGCCGGTCGCGCCTGCGACGGGGGCCTAAGAGAACAGCCCCGACGAGCGGACGCTCGCCGGGGCCTGCATACCTATCGAACGTAGGGGTCTGCCGGGCTGCGCATACGCGAGCCCCGTCGGGTTGCGTTAGCGGCGCAGCCCCTTCGTACAGTCACAATTCGTCACTGGATCACCTCCTTCAGAAAGAGCCCGTTCGGCTGTCGCGGGTCTGCACTGCCCGCCGCCGATCTCCTTCCCCCGGGGCCGTCGCCCCGGGCACATCGCCCGCGAGGGTGAGTCGCGGTCGTCGAGTTCCGCGCGACTGGTGCGGACGGGTTCTCCGACCGGCCGTGGGCGCGCGGGGCGCTCGATGTCAGCATGACTTCTTTCGGCAAAATAGCAATCCCGGTTGCAGAGATTCCGGCTAGGGTGTGAAGATGGGTCGCAGGGTGGTCATCGGGGTCGCGGCGGGCGTACTCGCTCTCGCGAGCGCGGGAGTCGCGCTGCTGGGATGGGACCGCGGCGCCCCCGGAGCCCCCAGAGCCCCCGGAGCCCCCACCGCACCAGAGAGTGCGAGCGTCGTGAAAGACGACGAGGTTGTGCGCCTCTACCCCACGCTCGCGAGCTGGACCGACGACGGCGCGCTCATCGCGCCGGTGCACGGCCGCATCTACGAGCCCGAGCACGACTCGCTGGTGCGCGAGTGGGCGTTCGAGGTCATCGAGGAACTGTTCGAAGAGGAGGAAGGCGTCCCCGAGCGCCTCGAGGAAGCGGCCCAGGACCGGCTGCACGCGCGGCTTGCGCTCTTTGCGGCCGACGACGAACGAGGCAAGCGGCTCCGCGTGCGCGTGGGCGAACAGACAATCCTCACCGGGCCGTCGACCGCGCAGGGACGATTCCGCGGCAGCGCAAGGATCGACGGCGAGCGCGCACGGACGCTGCGAAACGACGCCCCCGCGGTGTTCCACGTGGAACTCTCGCCCAAGCATGACCGCGCCCGTGCGCACGACGCAGCGGTGTACGTGCCCGCGCCGCCCGGCGCAGGGGGCACCGGGGGTGTGGCCGTCGTCTGCGATCTGGACGACACGGTGAAGGTGTCGAACGTGCGCGATGAGCACGCGCTGTTCCGTTCGACGTTCTGGGAGGAATGGCGCGCCGTCGACGGAGCGCCTGATCTTGTGCGCGCGATCGCGGACGCGACCGACGCGACGACGATCTACCTGACCGCCGCACGCTGGCCTCTACTTGGAGAGTTCCGAGACTTCCTCGACCAAGTCGGCTGCCCGCCCGGCGTGTTCGTGATGCGCGAGTTCGACTTCTCCCTCCGCGACTTCCGCTTCACACGCGAGGGCGCGGAAGAGCACAAGCGCGGCGCCCTTCGCGAGTTGGCCGCGGCACTCCCCACGCACGACTTCGTCCTCATCGGCGACAGCACCGAAGCCGATCCCGTGGTCTACGGCGAGTTCGCCCGCGCACATCCCGATCGCGTGCGCGCCGTCCTGGTCCGACTGGTCGGCGAGGACCGCGCCGACGACCCGCGCTTCGCGGAGGCGTTCGCGGGCGTCGACCAGGCGCGCGTCATCCTGTTCGCCAAGCCGCCCGCGTTTCCCGCGGTGGAATCGCTCGTCACGACGCCCGCGCAGGAATGATCACCGCGCGGGCTGCGCGGACCGCATCGGCAGCGCCCACGCGATCGCGAAGGCCAGCGTCAGCACCGCCACGATGCTCGCGCCGGGCGGCAGGTCCGTCTCGAAACTCAGCGTCAGCCCCGCGCCCAGCCCGGCGAGCGCCACGACCGCCGCGATCACGAACACGCTGCGCAGACGCCGCGACACCTGCAGCGCCACCGCGCCGGGCAGCACCAGCATCGCCGTCGCGAGCACGACGCCCGCGAGTTTCATCGCCGTCACGATCGCCACCGCCAGCAACGCGAGCGCCGCGACGCGCACCGCGCCCGTGCGCACGCCGGACGCCTCCGCGCCCGGCTCGTCGAACGCCCAGAACAGCGCCCGCCGCCGCGCGCACCACAGCACGCCCAGCGTCACGGCAGCGCCCGCCCACGCCAGCGCCGCGTCCGCCCACGAGACCGCGAGGATCGACCCGAAAAGCAAACCCTCCCAACTCGGCGGCGGCCCGGCGCCCGGGTTCCGCGCGCGCAGCGCGAGCAGGATCGCGCCCAGCGCCATCGACGCGACCAGGAACACCCCGATCACCGTGTCCGAGCGCGCCTCTTTCCGCTCCGACAGCCGCCCGATCGCCACGGCGCACGCCACGCAGAACCCCGCGGTCAGGCCGAACGTCGCGCCCGCGCCGAGCCCGAGGAACGCCGCGAGCCCTACGCCGCCGAACGCCGCGTGACTCACGCCCTGCCCGATGAACGCCAGGCGCTTCACGACCACGAAAATCGACAACGCCGCGCACTGCAGCGCGATCGCGACGCCCGCCACCGCGCCCGAAAGGTACAAACTCGACCCTTCGCCGAAGAGATACTCGAGCGTGCGCATCAGCCGCGTTCCTCCCCGTCCTCGCCGTGCGCGTGCCCCGGGATCGGGCAGTCGTGCGCGTGGTGCGCGTGGAGGTGCACATCCTCAAACACGCCCTCCACTCCGTGCGAGAACACCTCCGCCAGCACCTGCGGCGTCAGGCCCCGCGGCGCATCATGGAAGTGCAGCGTCCGCGCCAGGCACGCAACCCGGTCGCACCCCGCCGCGACCGCGCGGATGTCGTGGCTCACGATCACCACCGACAACTCCGGCGCGCGCGCCCGCAGCGTGTCCAGCAGTTCGGCGAATTTCTTCTGTCCCTCCGCGTCCACGCCCACCGTCGGCTCGTCGAGCAGCAGCAACTCCGCCCGCCGCGCGATCGCGCGCCCGATCAGCACGCGCTGCAACTGACCGCCCGAGAGTGCGCCGATGTGCCGGTCCGCGTACGACGCGGCATCCACAAGTTCGAGCGCGTCCGCCGCCCGCGACCTCGCGTCGCGCGACACGCCGCGCCACCCCGGCTCGCCCAGCGACGCCGCCAGTTCCACCGCCTGCCGCGCCGTGATCGGAAAGCCCATGTCCGCCGTCACCCGCTGAGGCAGCGCCCCGATCCGCCCCGACAGCCGCGCCCGCGCGGGATCACCCCCCAGGGTGCGCACCGACCCCGACGACGGCGCCAGCAGCCCGAGCGCGAGTTTCAGCAGCGTGCTCTTCCCCCCGCCGTTGGGCCCGATCACCCCCAGCCGCTCGCCGCGCTCGACGCGCAGCGTCACCCGGTCCAGCGCCGGCCGCGCCGCCCCCGGGTAGGAGTACGAGACCGCGTCAAACTCGAGCGCCGGGGCGACCATGGGGATACGGAGTGTCGGCGGCCAAGGACGCGGTGTCCAATCGTGCGTCCGCCGCGGCGCTCAACACGGCCCCTCACGCGTCACGTTCACCAGCCCCTCGCCCTCCAGCCGAAACAGCCCGCCCGAGCACGCGAACCACAGCACGCCGTCGCGGTCCTCGAAGATCTCCTGCACGTGCCCGCCGCTCGGCCCGTGGCACGTCCCGAACGTGAACCCGCTCCCGCACTCGCAGGGAAACTCGTTCACGCTCAGCCCCTGCGCGACGCCGAACGGTCGGAACGCCTCGCCGTCCCAGCGGCACGCGCCCGCCCCCAGCGTCGAGAACCACATGTTGCCGGCGCGATCCTCCCGGATCTCCCACACCCGGTCGCTCGTCAGCCCGTCCTCCGTCGTGAACGTGCGGACCGCGCCGCCCTCGAGTCGGCTCACTCCCCCGCCGTCCGAGCCGATCCACACCCGCCCGTTTCGATCCTGCGCGATCGAACACACCATGTTCCCGCCCAGCCCCTCCTTGGTCGTGTACGACGTGAACGATGCGCCGTCCCACCGGTGCGCCCCCTCGCCGTCGGTCCCGAACCAGATGCTCCCGTCACGGTCCTCCAGCATCGCCAGCACCACCAGCGGGCTGAACCGCGACTCGGGGCGCTCCACCTTCATCCGCGGCAGCGCGAACGCCGAGAACCGCTCGCCATCAAACCGACACACCCCGTTGTGCGTGCCCGCCCACAGCGTGCCCGACGAATCCATCAGGATGCTCCAGACGTCCGGCGCGAGCAGCCCGTCGTCGGTTGTGTAGTTCGTGAACGAGTTCCCGACCAACTTTGTCACGCCGCGATCCGTCGCGAACCACAGCGCGCCGTCTGCGCCCTCGGCGATCCCCCGCACCATGACGCCCCCGAACCCCTCCCGCGGCCCGAAGAACTCGAGCGACTCCCCGTCGAAGCGGGCGACCCCCTCGTCGACGGTCCCGAACCACATGGCGCCCGCGGTGTCTTGGTACACCTCGGTCACATAGTCGCTGATCTGCGCGGGATGCTGCGCTGCCGCCGTCCCGTCGCGCCGAGCCGCCGGATCGGGCGTCGCGACCTGCTGAGGCGAGCCACCCGGACCGACGACCTGCGCGAGCGCCGAAGCGCAGACCACCACCGCGGCGCAGACGGCGAATGCGTGGTGTCGAGCGTGCATAGAGCGGCCTTCAGCAATGTGAGTCGCGGCGTCAGCGATCTCCTGACGCACAGATGCGCGGAAGGTTCAAGAACCCACACGGTTGGTGCTCGACCTCGCTTCTTGGAATGAATGCGTTACGGTGCCATCCGGTACTCGTAGGTGCTCCCGTCGATGTCGCGGATGCGCAGGCGCCGCACACCTGTGCGTTCGTCGAGGTCGAACACGGACACCTCGCCCTTTGGCCCGACATAGAACCCGTCGCCCTGATGCCAGAGTTGGTCCACCCGTGATCCGAGGACGAATTCCACGGCGTCGGGGGAGATGCGCACCTCAATCACGCCCCAGATGCCGGATTCGTACCTCCCCGTGAAGGTTTCGCGGATGTCGTCGGGGATGGGCTCGCGGCGGCGCGGCGGATCCGCGAGGCGCAACGTGTACTTGCGCGCCCGCTCGACCACCATCGGCTCGTACTCGACCTCGTACCCGACGATCTCCCCTTCGCGCTCTGCGAACACCAGCGGCCGCCCGGGCCAGTAGACCTCGACCACTTCTCCGTCCTCGATGCGCCCCTGCACGAAGGTGTGTTCCCCGATCGGAACAAGATCGACCGGGAACGGGAGCGCGAGCGCCGGGCGGCAGACGACGGAGGACTCGCGCGCATCATCGTCGGGCTCGTTCGGCGCGCGGACACCCCGCCGCATGCGCAGGGCGCCGCAGTCGTTGTCGATCCTGACCGTGCCCCTCCCCATGTCGTACCAGCCCTCGTACTTCGCGGCCGCGTCATCGCCCATCGCGACGGGATTGATCGAGGGCGACGGTTCGCGCCACACGCCCCATGTCAGGATCTCATTCAGTGGACCAAACTCCCCCGTCAGGCCGGCGAGCATCGCGAACTGATCGCGGCAATCGCAGCCGCGCGATTGCGTGAAGAACAGCACGAGCAGGTTCTCGTCGGGAACGCACAAAGCCATCGTCCCGTCCGAACCGCTGTGCCCGAACACCGCGAGCGTCCCGTCGTCACGGTGCGCAACCTCCCAGTGCAAGCCGTATGGCACGCCGGGAATCCTCGCCAGCGCCGTCCTCGCCAGCGCCGGATCGATCACGTCGGTATCTTCGCCGTTGTACGCGCGGCGCCACGCGTCCAGAAACACGGCGTAATCGAACACCGTCGAGTACATCCCGCCCGACGCGCGGAAGTACGCGAGGTCCTGCGGGTCCGACGGGTCCCAATACCGCCGATGCCCGCCCTGCTCCTGCCTCCACCGATGCGTGCTAACGATCCGCGAGGCCCAAGGCGAGCCAACGACGTGCTCGGTATGAGAGTCCCCCATACCGAGCGGCACGAAGATCTCACGCTCGATGAACACTTCCAGCGGATCAGCCGACGCCGATTCTACGATCGCGCCCAGCGCTGCGCTGCCGCCGTCGCTGTATGCGAATGCTCCGACGGGTTTGTGCGGCTCGACGGTCGCGAGATCGTCAACGGATTCTCGCAGGGTTTCGTACGACGCCCGATCAACTGGAAAGGAACTGAACTCGAACCCGCCCGTATGTGAGAGCAGACGACGCACGGTGATGTCGCGTGTGCGCTGCGCGTCAAAGGCGGGGATGTGCTCTGCGATCGGATCGTCGAGTGAGATCGTCCCATCGCCGACGAGCCTGAGCACAGCGGTCCCGAGCACCGGCTTGGTCATCGAGCGAACGCGGTAGATCCCGACGGGTTCCAAAGGCTCACCCGTCACTAGGTCGCGCACGCCGAAGGTCTCGTGCCACGCGATGAGGCCGTCCTTCACAACCAGCACTTCCGCGCCGACATTCTCGCCGGTCGCGACCCACTCGGCGACCTGATCCCCGAGCGATTCGATTGCTCGCTCGCTCAGCCCGCCCGCCCCGGCGGGCGCGGCGTAGGGGAACGGCGCCTTGTTGTGGGCGTGAACCCGTGACCGCACGACTTCATCACCCGACGCCAGTGCGACGCCGCGGGCTGACCCGAGGACGAACAGCCCGCAAACGAGCCAGAACAATCTCACCGGCATGCGATTGTGAATGCGTCGCATCAGCACCTCCCGCCCCGCATTGGCGATGGTACCGGACTTCGCGAACCGCCCGTCCCCGAACGGCGCCGCTCGCGGTCCGGGGGCCTTTACCCCCGCCCAGAGGGCGTATACTGTCGCGTCCCTCTTGGGGGAGGCCCCTCCCGGGGGGCCGACAACCAGAACGCTTGGGGCGGTAGCTCAATTGGGAGAGCGCCTCGGTCGCATCGAGGAGGTTGTGAGTTCGACCCTCATCCGCTCCACTTGCCCAAGCACCCATCCGCCGCGGTCCAGTCACCGCGGCGGCGGTGTTTTTGGCCTCCCGGCGCCGAGGCCCGTCGCAATCCGCGGCGCCGGCGCTGTACCCTCACCCCA
>JBQLZI010000107.1:0-8128 GCA_052168195.1 Phycisphaerales bacterium | reverse complement strand
CTCAACTTCCGCTCCAGCAACACGATACGCGCGGGCGTCGACACCTTCGGCCGACCCTCGTTCTCCCTCGAACCAAAGCCCACCCACGAGAACATCCTGTTCCACGACCGCAACGACCGGAGCGTCGAGCGGCTGATGCAGGACCTCGTCGAGAACACCGCGACGTTCCAACTCGCGGCGGAACTCCAGAAGAGCCGGTCCACGCTGCTCAACTCGGCGATCGCCGAACGCGTCTGACCGCAGGAATGACCCCGGAGTGACGCGCAGCGTTTGCGCGTCGCGCAGAATCAGCCCGCCCCTCACGATCCACGCGCATGTTCGGCTCACTCGATATCTCGGTCAGCGGCCTCGTCGCCCAGCGGACGCGCCTGAACGCGATCGCGTCGAACATCGCCAACGCCGACGCCGTGCTCGACGAGAACGGCAACGTGAACCCGTATCGGGCCCGGATCGTGCATTTCGCGCCCACGGGGGGCGTAGACGCCTTCGGCAACGCGAAACCCGCGGGCGTCGAGGTGGAATCCATCAGCGAGGACCAGTCCGAGCCGCGGCTCGTGTGGGACCCCAGCCACCCCTACGCCTACCCCGACGGGCACCCCAAGGCCGGGTATGTTCCCATGCCGAATGTGAACACCGTCATCGAACAGATCAACGCCCTCTCCGCGTCGCGTTCCTACGAGGCGAATCTTGCCGCCGCCGACGCGTCCAAGACGATGATGTCAGCGGCCCTGCGTTTGCTGGCCTGAACGAACGACCATGAGCGACCCACTCGGACTCATCTCGGGATCCGGCGGAGCAGGCCCGCTCCAGCCCAAGAAACTGCCCGGCGGCGGGCAGCCGACCGATCCCAACGCGCCGTCGTTCAAGGACTTCCTGCTCGAGAACCTGCAGGAGGTCAACAAACTCCAGCAGGACGCGACCCAGGCCACCGAGGACCTGCTCGCCGGCCGCCGCGACGACCCTGAGAGCGTGATCATCGCCACCCAGAAGGCGGACACCGCGTTCCGGATGCTGCTGCAGGTGCGCAACAAGGTGATGGACGCCTACGACGAGATCCGCCAGATCCGCGTGTGACCGCGCGGGATCTGCGTCCGCCGTCTCTTTCCCTTCAAGCGCTTGCGTCGATCCAGCCGACGACCTAAGACTGTCGCCGCGCGACCACCCTCGCGCGCCCGGCGCACGGATTGCGCCGGGAGACACGCCCGCCACGGTCCGTCGGCGGGGGGAACAGGCAGGAGGCCGCACCTATGGATCGCCTCAACGGCGTCCTGGAACAGATCAAGCGCGCGCTGGGGGAACTCAACGCCACCCAGAAGGTGCTCATCGGCGCCCTGGTCGTCATCCTCGCGATGACCCTGTTCCTGGTCATCCAGTACACCGCCGCCCCCGCGATGGAGCCCCTGCTCCCCGGCTCGCCTCCCGCCGAGCAACTCAGCGCGGAGCAATACCTGCGAACGCGGGGCATCGAGTACCGCAAGAGCGCCACGGGCGAGATCCTCGTGCCCGACGGCGCCTCGCAGGGCATCCTCGCCGGGATGTCGCAGGAAGGGTTCACCCCCTCCGACACCTCGCTCTTCTTCGACAACCTCATCGACAAGCAGTCGTGGACGTGGTCCTCGGCGCAGGTCGAGCAGGCGCGCAACACCGCGCTCCAGAACGAACTCGCCCGCTCAATCGCGATGTTCAAGGGCGTCTCCAGCGCCACCGTCGTCATCGACGCCCCCGAGCCCAAGTCGCTGGGCATGGCCGTGCGCCAGCCCACCGCGTCGATCAAGATCAATATGCAGGGCAACCAGCGCCTGAGCCAGCAGATGGTCGACGGCGCTGCGGCGCTCGTCGCGTCCGCGAAGGCCGGGCTGCGCATCGAGAACGTCCGCGTCATCGACAACTACGGAAGGCAGCACCGGGCGCGCACCGACGACGACATGTACGCCGCCGGCTACCTCGAGAATTCGCTGAAGGTCGAACAGTCGGTGCGCGAGCGGCTCGACCACATGCTGTCGTACATCCCGGGTGTGCTCATCGCCGTGAACGCCCAGGTCGACGTCCGACGCTCGGTGGTCGAGACCAACACCGTGCTCGAACCGGGCAAGGGCACCGTGACCGCGCCGCTCCGCGAGACCTCGCAGGAGCGCGTGCAGCAAAGCGCGAACCGCGGCGCCGAACCGGGCGTGCGCCCGAACACCGGCCTCGACATCAACTCGGGCGGCGCGATGGGCGCCGCGATGACCGACACCCAGACCACCGCCGAGTTCGAGACCGAGTTCGGCCGGCGCGTCGAACGCATCACCGACCCGCGCGGCGCGCCCCTCAAGATCGCCGCCACGATCAACATCCCGCGTTCGTTCTTCGTGGCGCAGTGGCGCGCGGCCAACGACACCGAGGACAACCCCGCCGACGACGCGCTCGCGCCGGTCATCGCGCAGGAGATGGCGCGCATCCGCGCCGACGTGCAGCCGATGGTCGACTCCGCCTCCGCGGGCGGCGACGAGGGCGAGGTCGTGGTCTCTGTCATCCCCGACATCGACCAACTCCGCCGCGCCATGCCCGACGCGCTCACCGCGGGGGCGGGCGCCGGGGGCGTGTCCGGGGGCGGCGGCGGCGTGATGACCGTGCTCGGCGCCGCGGGCGGCCTGCGCACCGTGCTGCTGAGCGCGCTCGCGCTCGTCGCCCTCGGGCTCATGGCCCTGACCGTCCGACGCGCCACGAGGACCGACAAACTGCCCTCCGCCGAGGAACTCGTCGGGCTCCCGCCTGCGCTGTCGGGCGAGACGGATCTCGTGGGCGAGGCGGGCGAAGCCGACTCCGCGCTGGCGGGCATCGAACTCACCGACGAGGCCATCCAGAGCCAGAAGGTGCTCGAGCAGGTCATCGACATGGTCAAGCAGCGCCCGTCCGAAGCCGCCGGCGTGCTCAACCGCTGGATCCAGTCCGAGCCGTAACCCCTCACCCCGAGCGACGCCATGCCCCGCAAGCCAGGCGAGAAACTCCCGGAGTCGCCAGACCAACTCGACGGCGTGACCAAGGCGGCCATCCTGCTGCTGTCGCTCGACGCGCAGACCGCGGGCGAGATGCTCAAGAGTCTCCCGCCGGATTCGATCGAATCCGTCACGCGCGAACTCGCCTCGATGGGTCGCGTGCCCGCGCCGCTCCGCGACGCCGTGATCGAAGAGTTCTACCAGATCACCATCGCCTCGCAGTACGCGGGCGAGGGCGGCCTCGAGTACGCGAAAGTCCTGCTGAAGGAATCGCTCGACAGCAAGACCGCCGACAAGGTGCTCGCGCAGATCCAGACCCAGGTGCAGAAGACCCCGTTCTCGTTCCTCCAGAAGGCAGAGAGCGAGAACCTGCTGACCTTCATTCAGGACGAGCACCCCCAGACCATCGCGCTCATCGTCTGCCATCTGCCCTTCCACAAGGCCAGCGAGATCGTGGTCGGCCTCCAGTCGGAGAAGCAGATCGAGGTCATCAAGCGCATCGCGAACATGGAGCAGACCAACCCCGAGGTCATCCGCGAAGTCGAGAAGGGCCTGGAGTCACGCCTCGCGAACATGCTCAGCCAGTCGACCGAGAAGACCGGCGGCGTCGACGCCGTCGCGGAGATCCTCAACCTCGCCGACCGCACCACCGAGAAGCAGATCATGGAGGGCCTCGAAACCGAGGACCCCGAACTGGTCGAGCAGATCCGCCGCCTGATGTTCGTCTTCGAGGACATCCGCATGGTCGACGACCGCGGCATCCAGGGCGTGCTCAAGGAGGTCGACAACGACGAACTCGCGCTGGCGCTCAAGACCGCGAGCGAGGAACTCAAGCAGAAGATCTTCAACAACATGTCCGAGCGCGCCGCGCAACTCATCAAGGAAGACATGGAGTACATGGGCCCGGTGCGCATCAGCGACGTCGAGTCGGCCCAGCAGCGCATCGTCGACATCGTCCGCCGGCTCGAGGACTCGGGCGAGATCGTCATCGCGGGCCGCGGCGGCGACGAGGACCTCATCGTCTGATGCCCACGCCCGCGAACCAGCACGAAGGGACGCGCTGAATGGCCGTCATCCGCTCCGCCGAAGCCAAGACCATGGCGCGCGACGCCATCGTGCTCGATCTGGGCGAACTCGCGCGCCAGGCCGACCGAATCCTCGGCCAGGCGCAGTTCAAGGCCGAGCGCATCGTCGAGGACGCGCAGAAGGAGCGCCAGCGCCTCATCGCCGACGCCGAGAAGGTCGGCATCGAACGCGGCCACAAGGCCGGATACGACGACGGGTTCAAGAGAGGGCAGGAGGCCGGCGCCGCCGAGGCCCGCGAGCGGGTCGCCGACGATCTGCAGATCCTCGCCGCGGCGTGGGGCGACGCGCTGGAGGGATTCGAGACCGTCCGCGTCGCGCTCTTCCGCGAGGCCCGGCTCGACGTGCTCAAACTCGCCGTCGAGATCGCCGAGAAGGTCGCGAAGCGCGCCGTCGACGCCGACGAGCAGGCCGCGGCCCGGCAGTTGGAGGCCGCGCTCGAACTGCTGGCGCGTCCGACGAATCTGCGTATCGCGTGCAGCCCCGACGACCGCCGCCTGCTTGCCGATCTCATGCCGAACCTCGAATCAAGGTTCACCAACGTCAGGAGCGCCGCGGTCATCGAAGACCCGTCACTGTCGCGCGGGTCGGTCGTGGTGCGCACGGACAAGGGCGAGATCGACGCGACGATCGAAACCCAGATCGCCCGCGTGGTCGAGGCGCTGCTGCCCGACCGCGCCGCCACCGCGCTGCCGACCGAGCCCGATGCGGCGCCCGATCCCGGCCAGCCCGACGAAGGCGACGGGAGTGAGGCGCCGTGACGCTCTTCGCCGCGCAGCGCACCACGCTCTCCCGCGTGCAGCCGATGCGCGTCCGCGGCGCCGTCCGCGCCGTCCGCGGACTCTCCATCCTCGTCGACGACCTCCCGCTCCCGGTCGGCTCGCTCGTCAGCGTCGCGACGCTTGAGGGCGCGAAACTCGGCGAGATCGTGGGCTTCGATTCGGAAGCGTCGATCGTCATGCTGCTCTCCTCGACCTCGGGCGTGCGCCCGGGCGACCGCGTGACAGGCGAGCAGCCCGCGCCGATCGTCCTCGCGGGCGACGCGCTCCTGGGCAGGTGCGTCGACGCGCTGGGAAGGCCGATCGATCGCCGACCCGCGCCCGTGGACGTGCACGCCGCGCCGCTCTCCCCGCCGCCGCTCTCGCCGCTCTCACGCACGCCGATCAAACGCCCCATGCCCACCGGGGTGCGCGCAGTCGACCTCATGACCACCGTCGGGCGCGGCCAGCGCATGGGCATCTTCGCGGGTCCAGGCGTGGGCAAATCCACTTTGATGGGTTCGATCGCGCGGCGAACCGCCGCCGACGTCTCCGTGATCGCGCTCATCGGCGAGCGTGGCCGCGAAGTCCGGGACTTCATCGAGCACTCTCTCGGAGAAGAGGGGCTCCAGCGCTCCGTGGTCGTCTGCGCCACCAGCGACGAATCCCCGCTCATGCGCATCCGCGCGGCGCTTGCCGCCACGTCCATCGCCGAGTGGTTCCGCGACCAGGGCGCCGACGTGATGCTGATGATGGACTCGGTCACGCGTTTCGCGCAGGCCCAGCGTCAGGTCGGCCTGGCCGTCGGCGAACCCCCGGCAACCAAGGGCTACACGCCCAGCGTTTTCGCCTCGCTGCCGCTGCTGCTCGAACGCGCGGGCGCGGTCGACGGCGCCGGCTCGATCACGGCGTTCTACGCGATCCTCGTCGAGGGCGACGACATGACCGAGCCCATCGCCGACGCGGCGCGCGGCATCCTCGACGGGCACGTCATCCTGTCGCGCAAACTCGCGCAGAAAGGCCACTACCCCGCGATCGACGTGCTCGATTCGGTCTCGCGCGTGGCGAACGACGTCTGCGACAAGCAGCACATCGCCGCCCGACAGCAGGTGCTCAAACTGATCGCCGCGTACGCGGAGGTCGAGGACCTGATCAACATCGGGGCGTACGCCAAGGGGAGCAACCCAACGGTCGACGCCGCGATCCAACTGAAACCCAAGATCGATGCGCTCCTCCAGCAGCAGACGCACGAGGGCGAGCAGTTCGACGCCGCGAAGAAACGGCTCATGCAACTCGCCGTCGAGTCGGGCGCTCTCATCCAGCAACTCACCAACCGCCGCTGATCACTGACGCATGGCCAAGTTCCGTTTCAGTCTCGAGACCTTGCTCAAGCAGCGCGAGCGCGTGGAGGAAGCCAAACAGCGCGACCTCGCCGCGATCGAACGCGAGCGGCTCGACCTCGAGCGGCGCATCCTTGAGACCCAGCGCGCCATCGCCGAGCAGAAGAACGACCTGCGGTCGGCGCTCGGCGCGGGCGGCGGCGGGGGGGTCGACCTCCAAAGCGTCCGGCTCCAGAGCCACGCGTCCCTGCACGCCGTCGCGTCGATCCAGCGGCTTGCGCTCTCGCTCGCGGGCGTGCACCAGCGCATCGCCCGGGCCCGCGACGAGTTGCTCAAGGCGTCCGCGGAGCGCAAGGCGGTCGAGCTGCTGCGCCAACGCCGCTACGAGGCGTGGCTGCGGGAAGAAAGCAAGAAAGAGGCCGCGGCGGTCGATGACTTGGTCAACGCCCGCGTCGCGCGCCGGGGCGACAACGATCAGGAGGCCGCCTGATGCGCAGTCTGTGGATCATCATCACGACGCTCGCGCTCGCGAACTTCCTCGCGGTGGTGGGCGTGATCGCCTGGCTCGGGACGACCGACCGGCTCTCGGGCGAGCGCATCGACGCGGTCCGCGAACTGTTCAAGCCGACCGTCGCCGAGGAACGCGCCGCCGAGGAGGAGAAAGCGCGGCTGGAGGCTGAGCAGGCCGAGGCCGAGGCCAGCGAGGCGTTCATGCGCGAGCCCCCGACGCCCGCGGGCGACGAGGTGGCCGAGCAGGAGGCCGTCACGAACGCCGCGCAGCAGGAGTTGTCCCGCCTGTCGCGCGAGGCGGAGGATCTGCGGCGGACGTTCGCGCGGGAACTCGCGCAGATCGAACGGGCCCGCGAGCAACTGAAGCAGGAGCGGGAGGACTTCGACGCGCTCCGCGCCCGTCTGGCGGCCCTCGAGGGAAGCGAGCAGTTCGAGCGCGCCCTCGCGCTCTACCAGTCGCTCAAGCCGGCGCAGGCCAAGGCGATGCTCCAAACGCTCATCGACGACGGCGACATGGAGCAGGCCGTCTCCTATCTCAACGCGATGCAGACGCGCACCGCGAGCAAGATCCTCGCGGAGTTCGAGGACGATCCCGATCTGGCAGCCACTTTGCTCGAACGCGTTCGGACCCGCGGCCTGGAGGTCGCGGCACAGCCGACGCCGACGAGCCCGTGAATGCCGCCCAGCGCGATCCAGAGCCCCATCCCGACCTCGCCAGCCCCCGCGAAGCCCGCTCGGAGCCCGCGGAACGACTCGTCGTCGACGCGCACGACCGACGGTCCACGCGCAGCGACCGCCGAGCTCACGCGCACGGACCGCGCCGAGGCGGACCGCCCGTCGTTCGGCCAGCGTCTCGACGAAGCCCGCGGCGCAGAACGCCGCGAGGAGCGACTGAACCCCGAGAATGAGCCATCGACCACGGGTTCCGCTCCCGAGGATCCGGGATCGACGGACGCGCCGAACACCGAGGGCGGCGTGGAGCAGGGGAACGCTCCGGAGGAGTCGGAGGCGGGGGACAAGGAGTCTGGCTCGGTTGATGAAGCGCCGTCCGACGACAGCGAGCCGACCGAAACGAGCGGCGACGCTGACGCGGCCGAGGCGTTGTCCGGGACTGTCCTCTCCACGACCGGCGCGGTCCGCGCGGACGACATCGAATCCGAGTCCGGGCAACAGAACTCGTCGCCGCGCGAGGGCGTCGCGGTGCGGACCCAAACGAAGCGATCGGAAGCTCCCGCGCCAACTCCGCAGGCGGGTTCGGGCGCGGCCTCTTCCCCGAACAACGCTCCAGAGGCGGAGCCGGACGCCGCGCCGCAGCAGCCACAGCAGTCCCGACCGGAGCGAGCGCAGACGGCGCAACGCCCGGTCGCCGCGAAGGTCGATGGCGAGGCGCAGGTCGATGCGGAATCCCCGACATCGCGGCCGCAGGCGCAGGGTGAGCGACCGAACGCCGAGGATGCCC
>JBQLZI010000106.1:0-8456 GCA_052168195.1 Phycisphaerales bacterium | reverse complement strand
CGCGTGCCGTCGGTGCATCGGTCGAGCGCGAACACCACACGCAGCGCGGGGTAGTCCTGCGCGAGCAGCGAGCGCACGAGCGTTCCGACCGCGGCCTCCTCGTTGTAGCAGGGCACGACGACGCAGACGGACTTCGCCTCGCCATCGGCGCTGCGCGGCACAGGCATGGTCAGGCCGCGCCGCGCCGAGAACCCCCCGAACAGCCCGTCGAGGATCTTGATGAGGCCCACCGTCCAGTACACCGCGCAGGCGCCCGCGAAGAACACGAGAACCCCGCCCACGATGTGCTCGCCGATGGTCATGCGTCGGGCAAGCGTACCCGGGGGGTAGAGTGTGCGCATGGGAGCCCCGCCCCTCCGCGTCCGCGCCGTCTCGTCCGCGCTCGGCTGCCCGCCCACGCTGGTGTTCGATCGCGCGGCCGTGCGCGAGGTCGACCGCCTCGCCGTCGAAGCGTTCGGCATGCCAGGGATCGCGCTGATGGAGAACGCCGCCGCAGCGCTCGCAAGGGCGTGCTTCGAGCGTCTGGACGCGCGCGCACGGCCAACGGTCCTGCTGCTCTGCGGCCCGGGAAACAACGGGGGCGACGGGTTCGCCTGCGCACGCCGGCTCAGCAACGCGGGTATGCGTCCGGTCGTGGCGCTCTTCGGCGAGCCGCGCGACGCCGACAGCGACGCGGGCGTGAACCTGCGCATCCTCCGCGCGATTCGAGCCCCGGCGATCGACATCGTGACGGTCGGCGACGATCCAAGGGTCATGCTCGATGCGCTCACGCAGCAGTTCGGCAGGCCCGCGCTGCTCGTCGACGCGCTCTTGGGCACGGGGCTCGACCGACCCCTCGAAGGCGCGCTGCGCGGCGCGGTCCGCTGGCTCAACGCGCAGGAGGCGCCGGTGGTCGCCGCGGACATCCCGACCGGACTCGACGCGGATTCCGGCGAGGCGCTGGGCGGCGAGGCCGTCCGCGCCGCGTGCACGGTGACGTTCGCCGGGCTCAAACGCGGATTTCTTGCGCCGCAGGCCCGTGCATGCCTTGGCGAGGTGCTTGTCGCGGACATCGGCGTGCCCGCGGAGGCCCTGACGCGGCTCGGGGCGCCTCCGCCGGCCGGCGCGGTCGAGTTCGTCTCGGCGTAACGCTCGTCCGGAAACCGGGCGAGCGCGAAGTTTGCGGGTTTCCCCGCGTTTCCCGCGTGTGTCCGGCAAGCGTGAGGTAGACTGCGGGAACGCATGGAACGGCCCGGCGCCGACAACCCCGCCCGCGCCCGCACGCCGTCGCGCACGGTCGCGGTGGTGCTCTGCGCTGCGGGCGAGCCGCCCCCGCGGGCCCTGCTCGACGCGCTGGCCCGCCGCAAGGTCGAGGCCGTCCTGGCGGGCGACCCCTACCGCGCGATCCGCGCCCTCGCGTCCTCCACCGACCCGGCGCGCACCCCGCCGGCGCTGATCGTCGTCGAGCCGGCGCTGCACCGGGCAGGCTCCGCGGGCGACCTGCTGCATTCGGTCCGCCGCCGCTTCCCGGGCGTGGCGCTCTGGCGCTACGACCACCACGCCCGTCCCCCGCTGCGGGCGATGTCCTCCGCGACATTCTCGGACGATGCGCCTCCCGCCGCGTCGAACCAGCGTTCCGCGAACGGGAGGGCCGATTCGCCCGTACAACCTTCCAACGGGCGCCCCAGTTCGCCCACGCCGCTCCGTCTGACCGGCGCCGACGAGCCGCGCCCGCAGGATGCGCCCCCTTCAGCGCTCCTGAGCGAAGAAGAACTCACGATGCTCCTGTCCGACGACCTCGACCCGCCCGCCTCCCGATGAGCGAACGCCGCGCAGCCAACCCGACGCGTGTCCTGCTCGTGGGCGCCGAGCCCTCGCGGTCCCTTCGCGCCGACGAGTCGGTCGAACTCATCCGGATCCATTCCGCCGTCGACGCCGTCGCGGAACTGTCGACCCCCGAGTTCTCCCGTGAGGGCGCCGCGCCCGTGGTCGCGCTCTCCGAACACGCCGTCCACGAGGACGAGGCCCTGTCGTTCCTCGCCGCCGCCCGCGAGGCCGCGCCCTCGGCGGTCTTCCTGCTCTGCCGCCGCGACGACGAGACCCCGCTCAACGGTCTCGCCAAAGGATTCGATCGCGTCGTCGTGGAGCCGCTTACCCGCGATTCCCTGGCGTTCGGGCGCCCGGCCCGGCGCCAGCCTACCGATACCCGCGACGCGCAGACCGACCGACCTGATGCGCACGAGGCCGGCTCCCTGGCCGCGGATTCCGCGGACCTCGAGGCCCTGCTGACCGGGCAGGACGCGCTGGACGCCTTCCTCGCGGCCTTGCGCGGTCGCCTGGCCGACCCCACGCTGCGTTTCGTCGCGGATCCCGCGAACGCCCCCGCCGGCGCCGCCCGCGTTCCCGTGACGCGGCGTGAGGCCTCCTTCGGCGTGCTGTGCTCGGCGCGCCTGAACGAGGCGACCCTCGCCGACGCCGCGGTGTGGCTGGCGCGTCGCCTGGCGCTGGCCGAGCAGATGCGCCAACTCCGCGAGGCGGCCCTCACCGACCCGCTCACCGGCGCGTACAACCGCCGCTTCTTCGACCGCTACCTCCCCCACGCGATCGAGCAGGCCCGCCTGCGCCGGCTCGAAGCCCACCTGCTGCTCATCGACATCGACAACTTCAAGCAGTTCAACGACCGCTACGGCCACCCCGCGGGCGACGACATCCTCGTCGAGACCGCGCGCATGCTGAAGTCCGTCGTCAGGCCCTGCGACCGCGTCTGCCGCATCGGCGGCGACGAGTTCGCCGTCATCTTCTACGAGCCAGAGGGCCCGCGCGGCGCCGACACGGGCGACGCGCCGTCGACCCTCTCGCTGAGCAAGGTCGCGGCGCGCATCCAGCGCGTCGTCTGCGAGAAACGCTTCCCCAAACTCGGCAACGACGCGCCGGGCCACCTGAGCGTCTCCGGCGGGCTCGCCACGTTCCCGTGGGACGCGATCGACGCCCAGTCGCTCATCGCCAGGGCCGACCAACTAGCCCTGGAATCCAAGCACGCGGGCAAGAGCGTCATCACGCTCGGGCCGGGCTCCAAGGCCTGCCACGACCGCTGAACCACCCGGATCAGGGCGTCTCAGCCGGCAAAATGAGCGGCGGATCGGGCGAAATTCCCCTCCAAGAGCCCCCGGCACCCCCTTCCCCGCTTGCGGAACGCCGCCCGCCCCACCATGATGTGCCCGCCGGCGGGGCCAGAACGTCACCCCCGCAGGCCACATCCCCCCGACTCTTCACCAAATCTTCGGAGAGACGCCCGTGCAGGAATTCGAGCAACTCAAGCAGATGGTCCACGAGGCTGAGGAAGACATCCACAAGGCCGAGGGCGGCAACAAGGCCGCGGGCACCCGCGCCCGCAAGACCATGCAGGACATCAAGAATCTCGCGCAGGACATCCGCAAGAAGATCCTCGAACTCCGGACGGACGACTGAGCACGCCCCAACGTCCGTACCATCACCCGTGAGCCAGACCCATCACGACACCCAGGCGACCACCCTTCCGCGCTCCACGGCGCGCGGGCCGTCCGCCGCCCCGGATTCCGCAGGAGCGCCCCCGCGCGTGGAGACCTTCGTCGATCTCAAGACGATCGATCTCGACCGGTTCATGCTCTCCCGTGAACAGATCGAGCAGTACCTCCCCCACCGGGACGTGATGCTCCAACTCGACGGCGTGGTCTGGCACGCCGACGATTTCACCCACGCCGTCGCCGTCAAGCACGTCCGCCCCGACGAGTTCTGGACCAAGGGCCACATCCCCGGGCGGCCCATCCTCCCGGGCGTGCTCATGGTCGAGGCCGGCGCCCAGCTCGCCTCCATCATGTACTACGTGCGCGTCAAGACCGACAAGTTCGCCGGCTTTACGCGCATCGAGAACACCGCGTTCCGCGGCATGGTCGTGCCGGGCGACACCCTCTACCTCGTCTCCCGCGAGGTAAAGTTCTCGCCCCGGCGCTTCGTCGCCGACCTGCAGGGCGTCGTCGACGACAAGATCGTCTTCGAGTCCCGCATCACCGGCATGCTGTTCTGAACCGGCAGGCGCCCGCCGCGCTCATCCCTCGCGCAGCGACTTCATGTCGATCACAAAGCGGTACTTCACGTCGCCGCGGATCATCCGCTCGTAGGCCTCGTTGACGTCCTGCATGCGGATCATCTCGATATCCGCCGCGATCCCGTGCTCGGCGCAGAAGTCCAGCATCTCCTGCGTCTCGGGAATCCCCCCGAACGCCGAGCCGGTCACCGTGCGGCGCGGCATGACCACGCTGAACGACGCGAGCGACAGCGGCTCCTCGGGAAGGCCCACCAGCCACAACGTCCCCTCGAGTTTCAGCAGGTTCAGGTACTCATTGATGTCGTGGTTCGCCGCCACGGTGTCGAGCAGGAAGTCGAGCGAGCGCGCCCGCGCCCCCATCGCGTCCTCGTCCTTCGAAACAACCACCTCGTCGGCGCCGAGCCGCTTGCCGTCCTCCACTTTGTCGGGAGAGGTCGTGAACAGCGTCACGTGCGCGCCCATCGCGTGGGCGATCTTCACGCCCATGTGCCCGAGACCCCCGAGCCCGACCACTCCCACACGCTTGCCCGGGCCCGCGCCCCACTGACGCAGCGGCGAGTACGTCGTGATCCCGGCGCACAGCAGCGGCGCTGTCGCCGCGAGATCCATCCCCTCGGGCACGCGCAGCGTGAACGCCTCGTCGACCACGATGCGCTCGGAGTACCCGCCGAAGGTCGGCCAGCCCTTCTTCGAGTGCTTGTCGGGACCGTTGTACGTCAGCACCAGGCCGCCGGTCTCGCAGTACTGCTCGAGCCCGCGCCGGCACGACGCGCACGTCCGGCACGAATCGACCATGCAGCCCACCGCCGCGTGGTCGCCCTCCTTGAACTTCGTGACGTCCTTCCCGACCTTTGCCACGCGGCCGACGATCTCATGACCGGGCACGCACGGGTACGTCGTGTTCTTCCACTCGTTCCGCGCCTGGTGGATGTCGGAGTGGCACACCCCGCAGTAGAGGATCTCGATCGCCACATCCTTCGGCCCCGGCTCCCGGCGGTCGAAGGAGAACGGCGCGAGCGGGGATTCCGCCGCCTGCGCGGCAAAGGCCTTGGTCGTCATCGAAACGCTCCAGAGTGAATGGTCAGCGCCGGTACGCGTCGGCGACCTTGCGCAGCGCCTCGCCGAGGTCGGCGATGTCGGTGTCGTTCAGCGATGGGTGCACTGCCACGCAGAACAGTTCGCGCGCCAGCCGCTCGCTGATGGGCAGTTTCTCGCCCGCGTACTTCGCGAACGCCGGCTGGAAGTGCAGCGGCTTGGGGTAGTGCACGCCGCAGTTCACGCCCTCGGCCTCGAGCGCCTTGATGAACTCGTCGCGCGAGCACGAGAACGCGTCCGTGTCCACGCGGATCTGGTAGAGGTGGTACGCGTGCTCGCCGCCTGGCGTGGTCCTGGGCGCGTGCAGCCCGTCAATGTCGTCGACGATCGCGTCGAGTTTCACCGCGTTCGCGCGCCGGGCGCCAGTGAACTCGTCCGCGCGCTGCAACTGGCTCAGCCCGATCGCGGCCTCGACGTCGGTCATGCGGAAGTTGAAGCCGATCGCCTCGTGCAAGTACTTCTCGGTCTCCCCGTGCGAGCGGAGCAGCCCGATCGAGCGCGCGACGCCGTCGTCGTTCGTCGTGACCATGCCGCCCTCGCCCGTCGCGAGGTTCTTCGTCGCGTAGAACGAATACGTCACCGCGTCGCCGAACGCGCCGATCCCCTTGCCCTTCCATGTCGCGAAGTGGCTTTGGGCGGCGTCGTAGATCACCTTCAGCCCGACGGAACTGGCGAGCCGCTGCACGCCGTCGATGTCGACCGGGTTGCCGTAGAGGTGCGTCGCCGCGATGCCGACGGTGTTCTTCGTGACGCGTTTCGCTGCGTCGTCGACGTCGATCGTGTACGTCTCGGGGTCGCACTCGCAGAAGACGGGGGTCAGGCCGCACGCCACGAGCATCGAGGCCGTCGCGATGTACGTCCAGGAGGGCACGATGACCTCCTGCCCGTCGCGGGCGCCCTGCGCCGGCAGGCCCAGCGCCGCGAGGTAGCCCAGTTGCAGCGCGCACGTGCCGTTTGCGCAGGTCAGGGCGTGCCTGGCGTCGGTCTTCGCGGCGAACTGCTTCTCGAACTCCGCCGCCTTCGGGCCGGCCCGGAGCATCCCGCTCTCGAGCACGCCCATCGCCGCGTCGACGTCCGAACGGTCCAGTTTCGCGGAGATAAGCGGGATCTTCTTGCCCGCCGGGCGGACGGGGGCCCCGCCGTGGATCGCGAGGGTGGAAGCGGCGGACGACGCGGGAGCGGTGGTCATGCTTGCCTCGATCACGCGGCGCGCCGCGCGGTGGAACGGGGAAACTTCGGAAACGTGCGTGAATTCCGCGCCGTCATCCTACGCGACGAAAGTCGCCGCCGACCCGCGTCGATACCCAACGCCATGCCGCGCTCCATCACCGCCGACCGCCTCAACCACCCCGCCGCAACCCCCTCCCCGCACGGCGACGCGTGGCTCTGGTCCGCGATGTTCCCGCGCCGCACCCTCGACGAACGCGCCACCGCCCTCGCCCGCGACGACCACGCCGCTCACTCCGACGCCGACGAGTTCACCGCCCGCGCCCTGCCCGTCGGGTTCATCCTCGGGGCCGTCGACGGCAGCCGCCTCACCGCGTTCCGGACGCCCGCCCGGCGCAAGTCCGCCTAAACGCGGTCGATCGGGAACGGGTTCTCCCCGGCGCCCAGCATCGCGCGCACGGCCACTGTCGCAGTCCGATGCCCCAGCGACATCCCGTGCCCGGTGAACGCCCCGCAGAACCACACGCGGCCCGCCTCGTTCCACGGCTCGGGAACCGGCCCGACCAGCGGCATCCCGTCGGGCGAGAACCCCATCACCCCGGTCCACCGCGACGCCACCTCGAACGCGTCCGACGCCGATTCCCCCTCCTCCGCGAACAGGTCCGTCGCCAGACGCTCCAGATCGCCCTGCAGATCGGGCGGCGGGATGTCCGCGTACCCGACCTCGCGCTCGGCCTGCTTCCAGCGGAAACCGCCGAGCACCACCGTGCCGTCGAAAGTCTGCCGCACGTACTCGTGCCCGAAGTTCAGGTAGTACGACGCGTCGAGACGCCGCCACGGGGCGTTCTCCACCCCGCGCAGCCGGATGGAGAGCATCTGACCCCGCTTGGGCAGCACGAGGGCGCGAAGACCGGGCAGCATCTCCCCCGCGTACGCGTTCGTGCACACCAGCGCCCGGTCCGACTCGATATCCCCCGCGCTCGTGCGCACCACCACGCGCGACCCGCTCGTCGTGATCTCCGCCGCTTCCACGCCCTCACGGACCGGCTCGCGGAGTTTCGACCGCAGCCAATGCATCAGTTCGACCGGGTTGACGGCGCCGTCGTGAGGATTAACCAACCCGCCCACCGCCAGCCCGCTCGTCCACGCGGCGTCGGCGCCGTCGCTGACCCACAGCGCCTCGAAACCGTCCTCGCGCATCAGGTCCATGCTGGTGCGCAGCGCCGCGGCCTCGCGCTCCTCCAGCGCCAGAAGCACGCTCGGGATGTTCTGGTACGACCGGAGTTCCTCGATCCCCAGCCCTCGCAGATCACGCAGGTTGTCCTCGCTCAGCCGCCACGCCGCGCCCGCGCGCTCGCGGCCGTAGAGGCGGATCGCCTCCGCATAATTTTCAGCTATCCCGCGCATCAAAAATCCGGCGTTTCGTCCGCTCGCGCCCGTCGCGACGTGATGCCGCTCGAGCACCACCGTGCGCAGCCCCTGTCGCTCCGCCTCCAGCGCGGCCGACACGCCGGCGACGCCGCCTCCGAGGATCACAACATCCGCGGTCGCAGGGAGATCCCTCGGTGGAACCAGCCCGTGCGCCGCCGCCTGCCGCCGCCAGTGGGAAACGCTCATCGCCCGGATTGAAGCGCGCCCGAGCCGCCCCCGCCGCCGCAAAATCACGCGCGAGGTCCGAAAACCACGCCGGATCGGCGCATTTTCCTTGACGCCGCACTTCCGCATCCGGGATGCCTGCGGTATCTTCGAGCCAGTGTTGGGTCGGAACGCGGAGGAAGCCTCCGAAATCCCGTCGTGGTGACTGCCCGCCGCTCGCGATGAGCGATCCGCTGTCGATCCGCCCTTCCGTTCGCGTCGCCGCGCCCTCTGCGCGTCGGTCGTGACTTTGCGCGCCGCCCGCCTCCCGGGCGTCGCGTTCACCGTGCGCGCCCATTGAGCCCACGTCGCAACCGTGGTTCTCGGGTTTACTTTCGCCCCCGCCTGTGCGCTAGTTGCAGGAGCCCGCAAGATGCTTCGTATCCCCTCACCGCTTTCCGCCGACGCCGCGCGAGCGACCCTCGCCGCGGCCCTGATCGCCGCCGTCGGCGCCGCGGCCTCGGCCCAGGTCTCGTTCCGCGCGACCACCGACGAC
>JBQLZI010000105.1:0-8475 GCA_052168195.1 Phycisphaerales bacterium | reverse complement strand
CGACGTCGAAGCGTTGGACGAGCCCACGCTGGTGCGCATGCACCGGCGCGATCTGCTCGGCGACATCTTCGGGCTGCTCGACAAGGGCGAGGCGTCGACGAGCGAGACGCTTCGCGCATCGATGCGGCGGATTCAGGAGGAGGGCCGCGGCGCGATCGTCTATCTGCGTCCGGAAGGCGCGCCGGACGAAATGCCCGGCGAGGGGTCGCTCAGCCATCGGCTCCAGCGGATCCGGCGCGGCGCGTACGACCCGGATTCCGCGGATCTGACCCATCCCGATTCGCCCGCGGGCGCCGCGCTGCCGATGCACAACCGCGAGTACGGCATCGGGAGCCAGATTCTGCGCGATCTCGGGCTGTCGAAACTCCGCCTGCTGACGAATCACCCCAAGGCGCTGCCGGGGCTCGAGGCGTTCGGGCTCGAAGTCGTCGAGCAGGTCCGGTTGGGCTGAGACGGGTCAGACGGGTCGCCACACCGGGCGGTCGGCCTCGCTGACGCGGATGTCCGCGGCGGGCACGCCCTTGCGCAGGTTCTCGGCGAACTTCGGCAGGTAGCCGCGCTCGGTGTTCGTGTGCCCCGCGAGGATGACTGAGCAGCCGCGCGCGAGCGTCGAGAGCAGGTCGTGGTGCTTCATCTCGCCCGTCACGAAGAGTTGGCACCCTTCCGCGATGGCGGCGTCGACGAGTTCCGCGCCCGAGCCGGGGCACACGCCGACGCGGCTGATCGTTTCTTCCTCGGCGGAGGGCGCGACCGCGAGGCGGACGGACTGGAGCCCGAGGTAATCGCGCACGCTGGCGGCGATCTGCTCGGCCGAGCGCGGCTGGTCGAGCGTGATCCGCCGACCCGCGCCGACGCTGCGGTCGGGTCGCCCGGCCAGTTCGTACACGTCGAACGCGGGCTCCTCGTACGGGTGGAACGCGCGGAGCGTCTCGACGAGCAGGGGGACGGCGCGCCCGGCGCAGACCATCTCCAGGCGGACCTCTTCGACGCGCTCAAGGCGCCCGGCTTTGCCGACGGCGGGGTTCGACCGCTCGCTTCCTTGGAACGAACCGGTCCCCTCGACCTCGAACGCGCACTGGTCGTACTCGCCGATGCGTCCGGCCCCCGCGCTCGAGAGGGCCATCCGCACCCGATCGACGGCGTCGCGCGGGACGAAGGTGACGAATTTGTGCGTCTGCCCGGGCGTGGAGGGGGTCGCGGCGACGAGGGCGCGGCGGTCGCCGATGGCGCCCAGCCCGTCGGCGAGCCAGTCGGTCACGCCGCCGGCGACGGCGTCGAGCGCGGTGTGGGGGGAGTGGATGACCATCCCCGCCTCGATGCAGCGAAGGAGCGTGCGCCCGCCCCGGGAGTCGGAGGTGATGCGCTTGATCGACGAGAACAGCGGCGGGTGGTACGCGACGATCGCGCCGGCGCTCATCGCCAGCGCCTCGGCGAGCACGGCGGGGGTGAGGTCGATCGTGAGCAGCGCGGGGCCCTCGAGGTCGCGCTCCGGGTCGCCGACCAGCAGGCCGACGTTGTCCCACGGCTCGGCGAGCGCGGGCGGGGCGAGCGCGTCGATGGCGGCGATCAGATCGGCTACGAGCATCGGAACCTCCTCGGGCGGCGCACTCTAGCGAAACCCTCACGCCCGCGCGAACGCGACGCCGCCGCTTTCTGTAGACTCGCACCATATGGCGAAGCGTTCCACCGGCAAGCAGTCCGTTCGCACCGCCGGCACGGCCAAGGAGAGCGAGACTCAGTCGCACAGTCAGAGCAAACCCGCCGAGGGCAAGGGCCGGGGCACGCCCGCGCGGTCCCAGGTGCAGCAGCGGCGGAAGTCCACGGCCACCCGCAACGGCTCGGCCGGGTCCGAGCGGGGCGTGAAGACCTACGTCCTCGACACCAACGTGCTGCTCCACAATCCCGGGGCGATGTTCGTGTTCGAGGAGAACACGGTCGTCATCCCGTTCGCGGTGCTCGAGGAACTCGACACCTTCAAGAGCGAGAACAACGACCTGGGGCGCAACTCGCGTCAGTGCATCAGGCACCTCGACGCGCTGCGAGAGATCGGCCACCTGACCAAGGGCGTCGAGTGGGCCGAGGTCCACGCGGACGCCGGGCCGACGGGGATGATCCGCGTCGAGACCGCGCCCAGCGAGCGCCCGGCGCCGCTGCGCCACGAATCGGCGGACAACCGCATCATCGCCGTCGCCTACGCGTGCCGGGAACGCGGCGAGCGGACGGTGTTCGTCAGCAAGGACATCAACGCGCGGATCAAGGCCGACGCGCTGGGCATCGACGCCGAGGACTTCGAGAATCAGAAGGTCGACGCGGACCGGCTCTACACCGGGTACGTCGCGCTCGACGTGCCCGCGGGCATGATCGACGAACTCTACCGCGAGCGGATGCTGGCGATCGGCAAACTCGAGGGGGTCGCGTCGCTCTCCGAGGATTCTGGCGCGTTCGCCTTCGCCGACCCCGACGATGACGACGACGATCCCGCGTGGGACAAACGTCTGGCGAGCAACCAGTTCGTCATCATGAAGGCCGGGGAGGACGAGTCGCACACCGGGCTGGGGCGCCGGCTCGCCGACACCGACCACATCGTGCCCGTCTCGGCGCCGCGGAAACCGGTGTTCGGGATCATGGCGCGCAACGTGCAGCAGACGATGGGGCTGGACCTGCTCCTCGACGACGACGTGAAACTCATCACGCTGCTGGGCACGGCGGGCACGGGCAAGACCCTGCTCGCCCTCGCGGCGGGCATGACCAAGGTCTTCCAGGAAGAGCGCTACGAGCGGCTGCTCGTGGCGCGGCCGATCATGCCCCTGGGGCGCGACATCGGGTATCTGCCGGGCGACAAGGACGAGAAACTGTTCGCGTGGATGCAGCCGATCTTCGACAACCTCGAATACCTGCTCAGCACGCGCGGCTCGCACATGCAACTGCCCGAGAGTTACTCGGCGGACATGCGGATCAAGAAACTCATCGCCGACGGGCGCCTCGTGCTCGAGCCGCTGACCTACATCCGCGGCCGGTCGATCCCGCACCAGTTCATGATCGTGGATGAGGCGCAGAACCTCACACCGCACGAGGTGAAGACGATCATCTCGCGCGTGGGCGAGGGCACGCGGCTGATCCTGACGGGCGACGTGATGCAGATCGACAACCCGTACCTGGACGCGAGCAGCAACGGCCTGAGTTACGCCGTCGAGCGGATGAAGGGCCTGGGCGTGGTCGGCCACGTGACGCTGGCGAAGAGCGAGCGTTCGGACCTCGCGTCGCTGGCGACGGAGCGGTTGTGATCAGGGCGAAGCCGTTCGGATTTGCATGGCAACCTCGACTATCCGGCGTCGGAAATCTTCGTGCTTGAGCGCGTTATCAGGCGGCAAACCCTCCTCGAGTTCGGACATCGAGCGCACAGTCGCCTCGGTGATGTCGTCGATCGCGGCCCGGGCTTCATCGACCGTGATGGGGGCCGGCAAGGCGCCCATCGAGAACGTCCAGCCGATGACAAACACGCGTAATTCGTCGGGACGGGTTCGCAGGTCGTTGAAGATCGCCTGCATCTGCGCGGGATCGTTGCGCAGCGCGGTGCGATGGATGTTGACCACCCACGGGCGCGCGTAGTCCCACGGGTCTGCTCCCTTGGGAATCACATCAAGCACTTCTTGCTTCGTCAGCGGCCAGACGCCGAACCACGAGTCCATCATGCCTCGATAGAAATCCGCCACCGTCTGTTTCATCGGGAAGGCATTGGGGGGGATAGGGTTTGAAGTCATCACTTCAACGGGGAGTGTCTGGCGGGTATCGATCGCGAACTCGGGATGCGATGCGAGCAGGTCGATTCTCCGCCGCCGATCGGCGGCCTGGATCCCGATGCCGATGAGACGCGGATCGTCGGAGTTGAGCATCGCCTCGACCTCGGCGTCGGCGAGCGTGTCGAGGCACGACAGCCGCTCGAACATGTCCGGCGGCGCTGGGAGGGCTGCGCCGGGAAGAGCGAGGCCATCGATGGTGTCGATGCAAGGCGCCGCTGGGTCGGCGCGCGAAGACGACATGAAGAGGGTGAGCGCGAAAAGGATGAGTGCGGTGCGCATCGCCGGAACGCTCCCCGAGGGGTTTGCCTCGAAGGACGCACTGTCGACGAAAGGGCGGTGGTCGTCAAGAGCTTTCTTCGTCGCGGCGAGTCGAAGAGTTCGGTCACCGCAAGAAGGCGATGCGCAAGCGGATGCCCTGCCCGGAGTGCGGGCTCGCGCGCTGAATCGACTGTCGGGTTGCGGCCTTACCCGCCCGTGGTGGTCGTCGACGCCGTGGGCGCGTCGGCGGGCATCTCGGGCACGGGGCGGAGCGTCACATCGATGCGGCGCGCGGTGGGGGGCGGCACGCGCATCTTGTTCTTGAGGGCGCCGTGGCGGCGGGTGTCGGGCATGATGTCCCAGAGGGCCTCGTCGGGGAGCCACTCGGTGTTGTCGGCGCGGCGCTCGGTGTTGAAGTCGATGACGAGTTGGCGCCCGACCGGGACGTCGACGGACCAGAGGGTCTCGCCGGTGCGGGTGTCGACGATGGTGACGGTCTTGGGCTGCCAGGAGGTGCTGGCGTAGGTGAAGCGGTCGTTGGACCGCAGGGCGCCGCCTTCGTAGTAGCAGCCGGAGGAGATCGCGGTCGCGGCGAGGAGGGCGGCGACGGCGAGGGGACGTGCGTTGCGACGGAAGAAGGCCGGCATGACTCACTCCAGGGGTCGGGTCGGTCGTTTCGGGCTCGTGCCCAGCGTGCATCGGCCGAATCGGGCCGGGTTCGTAAGATACGGCGCCCGCGGGGGTGTTCCAACCCGCGTCGGCCCGTCGGGATCGCCCGCTGCCGCTCTCAACGGCGGCCGGGTGGCGCCGGTTCGGCGAACTTTCGGACGCTTCACGATCGGAGAAGGCCTTGGGGACACGCATCGGGCACGGGTACGACCTGCACCGGCTGGAGCCGCTGGCGCCCGCGGGGGAGGGCCGCCCGCTGGTGCTGGGCGGGGTGCGGCTGGAGCACGACAGGGGCCCGGTCGGGCACTCCGACGGCGACGCGCTGCTCCACGCCGTGACGGACGCGATCCTCGGGGCGCTGGCGCTGCCGGACATCGGGCAACTCTTCCCGGACACCGATCCGGCGCACGAGGGGCAGGACTCGATGGTGTTCCTGCGCCGGGCCGTCGAGGAAATGCGGACGCGCGGCTGGCGGGTGGGGAACCTCGACGCGACGGTGATCCTCGAGCGGCCGAAGGTGTCGACGCACAAGGATGCGATGCGCGCAAGCATCGCGGAGGCGCTGGGCGTGGGCATCGAGCGCGTCAACGTGAAAGGGAAGACCCACGAGCGCGTCGACGCCGTCGGCGAAGGGCGTGCGGTGGAAGTGCATTGCGTGGTGTTGCTGGAGAACGACGAGTGAAGCCGACCGGCGAGTTATGGATGCGTGCGGCGATGTTCGCGTCGCGTGCGCACGCGGGGCATGTTCGCAAGGACGGCAGGACGCCGTACGTCTCGCACGTGGCGCGGGTGGCGTTGGTGGTGTCGAGCGTGTTCGGGGTGGGCGACGAGCGCACGCTGGCGATCGCGCTGCTCCACGACACCATCGAGGACACGACGGTGGACTTCGACGAAGTCGCGGACGAGTTCGGGGAGGAGATCGCGCACGGCGTCGGGCTGCTGAGCAAAGACATGCGGCTGCGCGAAGACGAGCGCGAGCGTGAGTACGACGCGCGGCTGGCGGACGCCGACTGGCGCGTGCATCTGGTGAAACTCGCGGACCAGTACGACAACCTCGCGGACACGCTCGCGGACGGCAAGGGCGAGAAGAAGGTGCGCAAACGCATCGAGGGCTGCCGGCGCGCGATCCGGGTGGCGGAGCGTTCGAAGGACCGCGACGACGTCGCGCGGGCGATCGGGATCGTTGAGGCCTTCGCGGACGACGCGGAGGCGGCTCTGCGGGCCTGAGATGCGGTTTTTTGTGCAGGCGTGGTCGGTGGCGATGACCCTGTTTGCAAGGGGATCGCGGTCCCTGCCGATGGATGAATCGTGGACCCGATCGGTTCGCACATCGCGCAGTCGGTCGCCGGCGCACCCCAGGCGTCGAAGGCGGCGGCGCGTCGGAAGCGCGTCGAGGAGAAGGACGACGCGCGGCCGCGCGACGAGGACGTCGTGGACGTGCCGGTGACCGAGGTCGACGAGACCGAGCCGGCGCGGCGTGTGGGCGCGAACGGCGAGGAGGACTCGCGCGAGGACCGCGAGGCGCACGGGTACTCGGTGCGCGGGCCGTCGAAGAAACTGCCCAAGGGCGAGAATCTCGACCTCAGCGCGTGATCAGCAGAGCGTGAACTCGAAGACGACCGCGACGGCGGCGATGGCCGCGAATCGCGCGTCGACGGCGTCGCGCACGCGCGGGGGCCGCCAGAGCGCGATGAGCAGGAGCGAGACCCCGGGGACGACCGCCCACCACGCGACGACGGGCGCACAGTTCGCGCCGCTGAGGGCCGCGCTCCAGCACGCGAGGGGGGCGGCGACGACGTGGGCGAGGGTCGCGAGGAGCCACAGCCGCTTGCGCGGGAGCGTGTTCGCGAGGGTGCGCGTGTTGTGCGTGGCGTCGGCGACGGCGTCGTCGAGGTCGCAGATCGCGGCGTCGGCGGCGACCACGAGGATCACCCACACGAACGCGCAGAGTTCCGCCGGGGCGCGGTCGAGGATGACCGAGGGATGGACGCGGAAGGTCGGCCCGAGCGTGATGAGTGCGGCGAAGCACGCGAGCGCGAGCGCCACGGTGAGGTTCTTGCGGAGGGGGCGGTCCTTGATGCGCACGCCGGTTGGGGGGCGGAGCGTGCCGTAGAGCAGCACGCCGACAGGCGCCAAAATCGCGAGCACGGCGGCCACCGGGCGGTGCGCGAGCACCATGCACCCGGCGCCGGTGAGCACGCCCACAAGGATCAGCGCACGGAGCCATCGTGCGTGCGCACGGTGGAAGGCGAAGCGTTCGGGGTGGGCGTCCTGATCGCCGGGATCGAGCAGGGCGTCGCTGGGTTTCACGCGGTCGAGCAGGAACACGCTCAGCGACAGGAAGAACGCGCCGACGAGCGCGATCGGGTCATGGTCGAGCCCGAGCAGTTGCGTGAACGCGATGACCAGCGCGGCCGCGTAGAGCGCGTTCCAGACCGCGAGGTACCCGAGCAGGGTGAACGCGCCCCGGAGCCGGGTCACACGCCACCGGCAACGCCCGCCATGCGGAGCATGGCGCCCGGCGATTCAGGCGTGCCCGTGCGCGCGCTGAGGAGGGCCGCTTCCGCCATCGCGAGCACGGCGGCGGTCTTGCGGGGGGGCCTCGGCGCCGCGTGCGGATCGAACATCGCGTGGATCTGCTGCGCGCAGGCGTCGGCGGCGAGTTCGTGGGCGGCGCCGGGGTTCTTGCGCCCGCGCCGATCGGTCGAGGCGGAGGAGTCGACGGTCTTTCCCGACGGATCGATGAACTCGTACGAGGAATCGTCGAAGCGCAGGCACCCGCCGTGGCCGACGAGCGTGACGCCGCGGAACCAGCGCCCGGCGTTGTCGGAGAGCGAGAGCGAGGCGGCGCACGCGCCGGCGTAGCGCAGGTTCGCGGTGAGGTCGCCGCGGAGGTCGCGGAGGGAGTCGCCCGGCGCGAGGTGCACGCGCCCGGGCACGACCGGCCCGCAGACCGCGGCGTCGATGGTTTCCGGCTCGCCCAGCAGCGCCAGCACGATGTCCATCGCGTCGAAGAGGCGCGCAAAGAGCGAGCCCTGCCCGCGCGCCCCGCGCGTGGAGACCGAGAGCGTGCGCACCGGGCCGACCTGTTCGAGCAGGTCGAGCGCGTGCGTGAACACCGGGGCGCGTGTAAGCGCGGGGACGATGCGCACCGATTCGGCGCTGCCGAGCGCCTTCTCGAATCGCGCGAGTTCCAGCGTCGAGACCGGGGTCGGTTCGAGCGTGGCGATCTTCACGCCGCGCTCGGACGCGGCCGCGAGGGCGGAGGGGTCGTCGAGCGCGTCCCGCGCCCCGGCGGGCGAGAGGAACAGCGCGAGGTCGGCGTCTGTCGAGGTGAGCGCGAGCCGCGGATCGGTGATCGCCTCGGCGTCGGGGAACGCGGCGTGCAGCGCGTCGGCCCTGCCGCGCGAGGCGGCGTCCGAAACCCCGAGCGCCGCGGGCTTCAGCCCGGTCGCTTCGAGGAGCGCGAGCGCGAAGGGCTCCTGGGCGCGTTCCAGCCAGACGACGGCGCGCTTGCCCAACGCGGCCCCGGTCGGGGGCTCGGGGGTCGGGGAGGCGTCGTTCGTGGGCTTGGCTCGGGGCATGCGAACGCCGATGGTACAGGTCGCGTAGAGTCAGTGCAGCGCGTGGCCGAGCGGCCGCCGACGCACGCCCGAGGTTCCCGACGGCGGCGCGTCGGAGGAAAGTCCGAACACGGCAGGACACGGTGGTGGGTAACGCCCACCCGCCCGACGGAATCCGGGCGAGG
>JBQLZI010000104.1:0-8570 GCA_052168195.1 Phycisphaerales bacterium | reverse complement strand
TCATCAGCCCCGCGAGCCCGCCCATGGCCTTGAACTGGTCGAACATCTAGTCCTCCTTCGCGGGAGAATCCGCCGGGATTTCGTCGCTTCGGTCGTCGTTCTCGACGCGCACGAGCCGCGCGCCGAACAGGTCCACCGCCGTGCGCACCAAGGGGTGCTCCATCGCTTCGCGCTCAGCGACGGTCAGCCCGTGCTGCGCCGGCGCCCGCGACCCCGGCGCCCCCGGCGCCCCCTGGGCCGTCTGGCCTCCCTGCCGCGCCGCCGCGAGCAGTTTCACCTCGATCGCGCGCCCGGCCAGCGCCGCGGCAGCGTCGCGTATCCGCGGCAGCGCCGCCTGCGCCATCTTGAGCGTATCCGGGTCGCCCGCCTCCAGCACCAGCGCGTCCCGCGCCTGCTCCTTGAGCGACAGCACCCGCAGGATCGACTTCACCCCGGGCGGCGCGCTCTCACGCAGCGACACCCACAGGTCCGACGTGTCGGCGCACGGCATCGACGGCTGCGCGTCGTCAGGGATTCGGGAGGCTGGCTCTCGCGGGGCGGCGGCAGGCACGGGGGCGCCGGGGACGGGCATCGCCGACCGGGCGGGCTCACCGCCGGCCGGCGCTCCGACTTTTTTTGGGGGCGCTCCGGCGGCGGCGATCGGCTTCACGCCGTTCGACGATCCCCCGCCCGCACGCACCACGGCCATCGCGTCCGCGACGCGCTCGGTCATCGCCAGCCGCGCCACCACCGCGTCGAACAGCGCACGGGGCGTGCTGCTGGCCTTCGCCGAGCGGGCGGCGTTCTCGCACAGCGCGATCATGTGCGTGATCGACGCGTCGTCGAACCGCTCCGCCAGCGCCGCGGCTCGGTCGCGGTCCTCGCCGTCGAGTTCCACGATCTCGGAATCAGCGCCGCACGCCGCGAGGATCAGCAAATCCCGCAGCCGCGTGACCAGCGACTCGAACGCCTGATCGATCGTCACGCCCGACTGGAGCAGCGCGTCCGCGGCGGTCAGGGCGTCCTTGACGCTCCCCGCCGCGCACGCGTCGAGCACGCCGTCGACCAGGTCCTGCTGGGGAAGCCCGAGGATGTCCTGCAGCAGCGCGGCGGTGAGTTTCTTCTCGCCCGTCGCGAGCAGGCGGTCCATCAGGGTGAGCGCGTCGCGCATCGACCCGTTGCCCAGCCGCGCGAGTTGCCCGATCACCGCGGGCTCGGCCTTCACCTTCTCCTGCTCGAGCACCGCCCGCAGGTGGTCGGCGATCCGCCGCGTGTCGATGTTCTTGAAGTCGAACCGCTGGCACCGGCTCTGGATGGTCGGCGGCACCTTGTGCGGCTCGGTGGTGCACAGGATGAATTTCACGTGCGACGGCGGCTCCTCCATGGTCTTGAGCAAGGCGTTGAACGCCTCGCGCGTGAGCATGTGGACCTCGTCGATGATGTACACCTTGTACCGGCCGCGCATCGGCCGGTAGATGGAGTTGGCGATCAGTTCCCGCGCCTCGTCCACGCCGCGGTTGCTCGCCGCGTCGATCTCGATGACATCGGTGTCGCGCCCCTGCATGATCGCGTCGGCGACTTCCTGCGGCTCGTCGCCCGGCGCGTTGAGCGCCTTGGCGAAGATCCGCGCCATCGAGGTCTTCCCCACCCCCCGCGTGCCCGTGAACAGGTACGCGTGCCCCACCCGGTCGCGCTCGATCGCGTTGCGCAGCGTGCGCGCGATGGTCTCCTGCCCGACGACCTCGTCGAACGAGCGGGAGCGGTACCGGCGTGCCAGAACGGTGTAGGCCATGAGCGAGGGAGTCTAAACGAATCACGCCCCTCGGTTGACGGCCAGGACACCGGCGGCGCCGGACGACGACCGCTTATGGCTGCTGCGGTCAGGCTCTGACCAGGTTCACGGGCCGCCCGCGCACCGGGCCCGGCCGTCAACCGAGGGGCGTGAGGCACTAGTGTAGCCGTCCCTCGCCCGGATTCAGGCCTCCCCCGCGCCCGCTACACTCCCCGCGATGGAGCAATCCGCGGGAGAACCACGCCGGACGAAATACATCGATCCCGACGTCCAGGGGCGCAGGACGCTCCTGCGCATCCTCAGGGTCGCCTTCGTCGCCCTCGTGCTGGTCGTCATCACGTTCTACATCATCGACCTCGGCGCCGACCAGTCCGAGACCTCAACATGGGAAGACCTGCTCATCCGCGGGTGGCAGTACGTCCTCGTCTTCGGGCTCGCGATCGCTCTGGGCTTCCTCGCGATCGACGTGCTCACGCCGGGCAAGAAGATCGCGACCCTCTCGGGCGTCTTCCTCGGGCTGCTGGCGGGCGTGCTGGCGGCCCTCGCGATCGCGCTGGTCATCGACCTTCTCGCAGAGATCTACGAACTCGAGGGCAACCGCATCATCAACACCATCAAGGTGTTGTTCGGCGTCGCCTTCTGCTACCTCGGCGTCTCCATCGTCCTCCAGACCCAGGACGACTTCCGACTCGTCATCCCCTACGTCGAGTTCGCCAAGCAGACCCGCGGCGTCCGCCCCCTGCTCCTCGATACCTCCGTGCTCATCGACGGCCGGCTCCTCGAGGCCGCCGAGAGCGGCATCATCCAGTCGCCCGTGGTCATCCCCCGCTTCGTGATCGCCGAACTCCAGGCCCTCGCCGACTCCGCCGACCGGCTCAAGCGCACCCGCGGCCGCCGCGGCCTCGAGATGGTCGGCAAGATGCAGCGCTCCCCCCGGCTCGACGTCTCCGTCGACGACACCCCCGTCCCGGGCAAGAGCGTCGACCAGATGCTCGTCGAACTCGGGCGCCAACTCTCCGGCTCGATCGTTACCACCGACATTGCCCTGGCCCGCGTGGGGAAGATCCACGGCGTGACGGTCATCAACCTCAACGACGTCGCCCTCTCGATGAAGCCCTCGTTCATCCCCGGCGAACGCCTCCGCGTGACCCTCATCAAGCCGGGCGAGCAGCCCGAGCAGGGCGTGGGCTACCTCGAAGACGGCACGATGATCGTCGCCGAGAACGGGCGCCACGCGATCGGCAAGACCGTCGACCTCGTCGTCGCGACCTCGCTCCAGACCAGCGCGGGCAAACTCATCTTCGCGCGCATCCCCGACGACGCCAACCCCGACGACTGGGACACCCCCGAAGGCGACGACGAGCCCGACCACGACCGCCACGACGCAAACCAGCCGCCGTCCGACGACGAGGGACCGTCGGCCCGCGCACGCCGCGGCGCACGCAACCCCCGGCGGCGCTGACTTCGGGTACGCTTGGCTCCCCGATGAAGACCGCGACGCTCGGCATCCTCGCTCTCCTCCTCGCCCTGATGTTCCCTTGCGCGGGCGCACGCGCGCAGAGCACGACCTACACCCTCGACGAGGGCGGCTGGGTCGAGGGCGACGCCCCCGAACCCGGAACCGACGAAGCGCGCATCGCCGAGGCCCGCCAACTCATCGCGGAGCAGCGCTACGGCGCCGCCAAATCGATCCTCAGCGAGTTCATCCGGCGCAACGAGACGTCGTCCAACCCCCTGCTGCCGCAGGCCTACCGGCTCCGCGGCGACGCCCGGACCGCCAGCGGCGACGAGTTCAAGGCCCTCTACGACTACGAGGCGGTCATCCGCTCCTTCCCCGCCAGCGAGGAAGTCGCCGTCGCCGTCGAACGCGAGTTCGAGATCGCGAAGCGCTACGCCGCGGGCATGCGCAAAAAGTGGTTCGGCCTGCGCATCGAGCCCGCGAACGACCTCGCGATCGAGATCTTCATCCGCACGCAGGAACGCCTCCCGGGCAGCGCGCTGGCCGAGCAGGCCGCGATCGCCCTCGCGGATTACTACTTCGACCGCCGCGACTGGGTCTTCGCCGCCGAGACCTACGACCTCTACCTCCTGAACTTCCCGCAGGGCCCCAACGCGATCAAGGCCCAGAAACGCCGCATCTATTCCGAGGTCGCGGGCTACGGCGGCCCGTCGCGTGACACCCGCCCGCTGATCGAGGCCCGCGAGCGCATCCGCCGATTCGCCCGCCTGTACCCGGCGGAGGCGGAAGCCACCGGCCTCAACGAGCAACTTATCGAGCGCGTCGACGAATCCCTCGCCGAGCAGATGCTCGTGACCTCGCGTTGGTACCTCCGCGTGGGCGACGATCCCTCCGCCCGCTTCACGCTCCGCCGGCTCGTCGGGAAGTACCCGACGTCGCAGGCCGCGCGCACCGGCATGGACATCATGGACGACCGCGGCTGGTCGTACACGCTCCCGACGCCCGACGGACGCACCGGCCCGTCCGGCTTCGAATCAGGCGAGCCAGGCGAGCAGGTCGACGAAGGCCCAGCCCTCGACGAACAGACCATCCCGCCTTCCGAGGCCGTGCCGAGCCGACCCGAACTGCCCGAGACGCCGCAGACCCCCGGAGCCCCGCAATGAGTGCGCGAGTCCTGCTCGCCGCAGCGCTGGCGGCGACGACGCTCCTCGCGGGCTGCTCCTCCGACCCGCGTCGGGGCTACTCCATGGGCTCTGCGTTCGACCGCAGGGTCTCGTCCGTCGAGGTCACCGTCTTCGACAACCTCACCTTCAACCACGGCGCCGAGGTCCGCCTCGCCGACGCCATCGTGAAAGAGATCCAGGTGCAGACGCCCTGGCAGGTGCGCTCCGGAGCCCTTGCGCAGACGACGCTTACGGGCGCCATCACCGACATGCGCCTCCGCGCCCGCTCCGTCGCGCGCGAGACCGGCCTCGTCCAGGAGCAGGCCGTCGAGATCACCCTCGACTTCCAGTGGCGCGACAACCGCACGGGCGAGATCCTCGCGTCGCGCCGCGGCGTGCGCACCGTCGAGACCTTCGTGCCCGGTCTCGGCGCCGGCGAACGCATTGAGATCGGCGAGAACGCCTCCCTCCAGGAAGCCGCTCGCGAGGTCGTCGCCGCCCTCCGCTCGGGCTGGTGAAACCGCCCCCTACCATTCGCATCGCGGCCGCTGCGCGGGGAACCAATCCAGTCCCCACGCGTTCTGTACTCGGTTGCGCACCCCGCGATTGATCCCGCTCCCCGCAACCGCCGATCCTTCAGGATCGAACCCCTTCCGACGCTTCCCCGTATCTCCGGTGAACGATGCCTGAACCCCGCCGATCCCGCCGCCCCGACGAGACCGAGCCCGCCCGCAACGAGCCGCAGCGCGGCAAGCCGGGCGATGAGCAGGGCAAGAACGGCAAACCCCCGCCGCCGCGCATGCCCCGCAGCGCCTTCGGCTGGATCACCATCTTCCTCCTCGTCGCGCTCCTCGGCGTCTGGCTCACTCAGCAGAACGGCAACGTCGAGCGCCTCTCCAGCTGGAACGAGTTCGTCGTCCTCTACGAGTCCGACCTGATCGACAAGGAATCGGTCGTCGTCAGCACGACCGACATCAGCGCCACCAAGCGCGCCGCCGGCGGCGCCGAGGTCCCCGTCCAGTTCGAGATCGGACCGGGCAGCAACGAGTTCTGGCTCGGCAAGGTCAGCGAACTCACCGATGGCCGCTTCCGGGAGAAGGGCCAGCCCCCCTTCATCCTTCAACTCCTCTTCAGCCCGCTCACGATCACCATCCTGCTGATCGTCCTCTTCTGGTTCGTCATCCTCCGCGGCCTCCGCGGGATGTCCGGCGGCGGCGGGATGCTCGGCTCCTTCGGCAAGTCGCGCCACCGCGTGTTCATGAAAGAGAACGTCAAGGTCTCCTTCAAGGACGTCGCCGGCATCGAGGAAGCCAAGCAGGAAGTCTCCGAGATCGTCGACTTCCTCAAGAACCCCAAGAAGTTCACCCGACTCGGCGCACGCGTCCCCCGCGGCGTGCTCCTCGTCGGCGAACCCGGCTGCGGCAAGACCCTTCTCGCCAAGGCCATCGCGGGTGAGGCCGACGTCCCCTTCTTCTCGATCTCCGGCTCGGACTTCGTCGAGATGTTCGTCGGCGTCGGCGCCTCGCGCGTCCGCGACCTCTTCAAGCAGGCCAAGGAATCCTCCCCCTGCATCATCTTCCTTGACGAGATCGACGCCGTCGGACGGCGCCGCGGCGGCGGGTTCACCACCGGCGGCCACGACGAGCGCGAGCAGACCCTCAATGCCATCCTCGTCGAGATGGACGGCTTCGACACCGGCGACCAGATCATCGTCATCGCCGCGACCAACCGCGTCGACGTCCTCGACCCCGCGCTCCTGCGCCCGGGACGCTTCGACCGCGAGGTCCACGTCCCCATGCCCGACCTCAAGGGCCGCCTTGAGATCCTCCGCGTCCACTCCAAGAAGGTGAAACTCGGCGACGACGCCGACCTCGAACGCATCGCCCGCGCCACCCCGATGTTCTCCGGCGCCGACCTCGCCGCCCTCATCAACGAGGCGGCCATCTCCGCCGCCCTCTCGGGCAAGGAATGGGTCGACCACGAGGACCTCGAAGAGGCCCGCGACAAGGTCAAGTACGGCCGCTCCAACAAGAGCCGCTCCGTCGAGGAAGAGGAACGCGTCGCCACCGCCTACCACGAGGCCGGACACGCAGTGCTCCAGGCCGTCGTCCCCGGCGCCGACCCGCTCCACAAGGTCACCATCATCCCGCGCGGCCAGTCCATGGGCGCCACCTTCTCCCTTCCCGAGAAGGACCGCCACGGCTACGGGCTCAAGTGGCTCACCGCCACCATGCGCGTCGTCTGCGGCGGGCGCATCGCCGAACTCAAGCAGACCGGCGACATGTCGTCCGGCGCCGCGATGGACATCTCCCAACTCACCCGCATGGCCCGCGCCGCCGTCCTCGAATGGGGCATGAGCGACAAACTCGGCTTCGTCCGCTATGCGGGCGAGGACTCGCGCGACGCGTTCCGCACCGAGCGCGAGTACTCCGAGGAAACCGCGCGCATCATCGACGAAGAGATCAAACGCTTCGCCGACGACGCCTACACCGACGCCGCCCAGATCCTCGAAGAGAAATGGGACGCGGTCGACCGCGTCGCCCAGGCGCTCCTCACCCACGAGACGCTGACCGCCGATGAGGTGCGCAAACTCATCCGCGGCGAATCGCTCGACAAGCCCACCGTCAGCGACCTGCTCGCGCAGGAAGCCGCCAAGTCGCGCGCCGATGCGCAGCGGGAGAAACTCAGCAAGCCCCGCGAAGACGACGGCCGCGACCCCGGCCCGGGCCTCATGCCCAGCCCGGCCTGATCGATTGTCCGTTCACTCGTCGGAACGTCTACAAGAGCGCGACGCGCACAACCTTCTCCGCGCCCGTCTCCCCGCTGATGAGTTCCAACTGCGCCGGCTTCACGCCCAGTTCCTTCGCCAGCAGCGCAAGGATCGCGGCGTTCGCCTTCCCGCCCTCCGGGGGCGCCGCCACCCTCACCTTCAATCGATCCCCCAGCACGCCCGCGATCTGATCGCTGCTCGCGCCCGGCACGGCCTTCACGCGGATCGTCGCGCCACCGCCCGCGGATCGCTCGCACACCCGCGGATCCAACGCGATCGAGGCCTCGTTCATCGCCGCGAGGTTATCGGGATCGATCGGCTCCCGCAGATGGCTTCCGCGGCCAGAACCGGGGCTTGACGGCGCCCGTATCCTTGATCGATGCGCGGTCTCGCCGGACATCTCGCCCTCGGTCTGCTCGCGGCGTGCAGCGCTGCCGCCGTGGCCCAACTCACCGAGGACCGCGTGCTGCTGCTCTACAACTCCGAGAACGCCGAATCGCTCGCGATCCGCGATGCGTACATCGCAGCGCACCCCGGCGTGCTTCAGTTCGACCTCGACGACCCCAACCTCGGCTCCGGGCAGATCAACCGCGGCACGTACCTCAGCCGCGTCCGCGACCCGCTCCGCGCGTACCTCTCGGGCACGGACGGCCAGGGCGCCCCGCTCGCGCAGCGCGTCATCGCCATCGCCACCACGCGCGGCCTGCCGGCCCGAATCAACGGAACCAGCGAGTTCAACGTCGATTCGTCCTACGCCAGCGTCGAGTCCGAACTCACCCTCCTCTGGCAGGACCTCGAGCAGACCGGGTCCGGCGCGCTCGCCTTCCGCTACTCGGGCATCGTCGACAACCCCTACCACACCCGCCGCAATCAGCCCATCACCAACTACGACCGCTCGACCATCACCTCCCCCCGCGCGTTCGAATTCAACACGCCCGGCTTCTGGACAATCGACGGCCTCACGCCGGGCGATTACTACCTCGTGTGCCGCATCGACGCCGCCCCGCTCGGCGCCAACTCCGCCGTCGACAACGCCATCGCCCTCATCAACCGCAGCGTCGATCTCGCGGCGGATCCCTGCGAGGTGATCGCGCTGCTCGACGAGCACTCCTGCGCCGAGCAACTCGACGACGACTCGTTCACGAGCAACTTCCCCGGACGCGACGACTTCGATCAGACCGAAACCTCATTGGTCAACGCCGGCATCGTCACCATCCACGACGAGACCGCCGACTTCGTGACCGGGTCCGAACTGCCCAGCGGCTCCACCCTCCTCGTGCTCGCGACCTACGGCGAGAACCACGACATCGACGGCTGCGGCGAGAACCCGCCCGGCAACGGCGTCTACCTCGACACCTACACCTTCCACCCCGCGGCCCTCTTCCTCTCCTACGAGTCGTTCAACGG
>JBQLZI010000103.1:0-8627 GCA_052168195.1 Phycisphaerales bacterium | reverse complement strand
CGGGCGGTTTTCCCGCGGGTTTTCGCCGAATCTGCGCCGCGGGGCGTCCCGAACTTGTCAGTGCGTGTCGGAGCGAGGCCTCGCCGACCGCCCGACGAGCCGGACGGCTCCCCACCCTTCCCTGAATTGCTTGCGGCGACGCCGCGAGGAGATAACCATGAAGACTGTCCTGAATCTTTCGATGCTCACCCTTTCCGCCGGTCTTGCCGCGTCCGCGTACGCCGGCGGCTGCAACGCGACCGCCTCGGCCAAGAGCGACTGCGGCGACAAGCAGGTCGCGCAGCAGGCGGTTGCCCAGCCCGCGTCGTGGAACGGCGGCGAGAAGTCCTGGGGCGAGAAGGCGGACATCGTCGACACCGCGGTGGCTGCTGGGTCGTTCAAGACGCTCGCCGCGGCGCTGAAGGCCGCGGGCCTGGTCGACACGCTGAAGGGCGAGGGCCCGTTCACCGTGTTCGCGCCGACCGACGAGGCGTTCGCGAAGCTTCCCGCCGGGACCGTTGAATCGCTGCTTCGCCCGGAGAACAAGGACAAGCTGGTCTCGATCCTCACCTACCACGTTGTGCCCGGCAAGGTGAAGGCCGAGAGCGTCGTTGATCTCAAGGGCGCGGAGACCGTCAACGGCCAGCGCGTGAGCATCAACTCCGCGTACGGGTCGGTGAAGGTCGACGGCGCCAAGGTCGTGAAGACCGACGTGATGGCGAGCAACGGCGTCATCCACGTGATCGACAGCGTCATCCTGCCCAGCGAGAAGAACCTCGTGGAGACCGCGAAGGCGGCGGGCTCGCTCAACACCCTCGCTGCAGCGCTCGACGCGGCGGGCCTTGTCTCGGCGCTCGAGGGCGACGGGCCGTTCACGGTCTTCGCGCCGACCGACGAGGCGTTCGCGAAGCTCCCCGAGGGCACGGTTGCGAACCTGCTGAAGCCGGAGAACCGCGAGCAACTCCGCTCGATCCTGCTGTACCACGTCGTCGAGGGGCGCGTGTTCAGCGAGGACGTGGTGAACCTCGATACGGCCATGACGCTTCAGGGCTCGACGATCGACATCACGGCGAAGTACGGCGTGAAGGTCGACAACGCGAAGGTCATCAAGACGGACGTCAACGCGACGAACGGCGTGATCCATGTCATCGACAGCGTCATCCTCCCCAACTGATCCGGTTTCTCACCGCCGCTGGGGACGGGAAGCCGTCCCACGGCGATTCAGCACGATGGCCGCACCTTCGATCTCCATGTCGGGTATTGTGAAGGGGCGTTCGGTACGCGAAGCGCGACCCGCGTCCGGACGCCCCTTCCCCGGCATGGAGCGATTCCCCCGCTTGGCTCAGACGGAACCCACGACGCTGGAACGCATCGCTCAGGGCGATGAATCGGCGGTGCAGGACTGCATCGATCGGTTCGGGAACCTCGTGTGGTCGCTGGCGCGCCGGCTGTGCGGGAACGCCTCGGACGCGGAGGACGCGGTTCAGGAGATCTTTGTCGATATCTGGCGCAGCGCGGCCCGGTACGACCCGTCGCTCGCGTCGGAAGCAACCTTTATTGCGATGATCGCGCGGAGGCGGCTGATCGACCGGCGTCGGCGGTTGAGCCGCCGCCCGGACGAGGTTTCCGCACCGGCGCCGTCCGAAATGTACGAGGATCACCGGGAGACCGGGGCCGATCCGCTGGAACTCGGGGACGAGGCAAGCCGGGCCCGCGGCGCGTTCGACGCGCTCTCGCCCGAGCAGCAGCGGGTGCTGCAACTGTCGCTCCAGTTCGGGCTGTCCCACCAGCGGATCAGTGAGGCGACGGGGCTGCCGCTGGGCACCGTCAAGACGCACGCGCGGCGGGGTCTGCTGCGCATCCGGCACGCGCTCGACACCTCCGGGGCGGCGGACGACGACACGCGAGAGGGGGCGACCCGATGAGCGCTTCCGCGTGGAACAACACGAACAACGGCTTCGGCCGCGACGACCGCGACCTGGAACTGCTAGCCGCGTGCGCGCTGGGCGCGGTGGAGCCCGACGAGGAACGGGAACTCGAGCGGCTGCTGGCGCAGGACGGGGGGGACACGCTCGAGTCGCTGGAACTCGCGGCGGCGGCGGCGGCGGTCGCGACGGCCAACATCGAACCGATGCCCGCGTCGGTGCGCACGAGACTGCGCGCCAGCGGGCAATCGTGGGCGCGCGGCGCTCCGGCGCACAATCCGGCTGCGGCTGAGCCCGTGCGCACCGCGCCGGTCGCTCCCACGCGGGACGACAACGACGGCGGCACGCTGCGCATCGCGTTGTGGAGCGGATGGTTGGCCGCGGCGGCGTGCCTGGCGATCGCGGCGGTCGCGTGGCTGCCCGTGGGTTCGGGGATGCAGCGCGGCGGATCGGTTGCGGCTGGCGAGGGCTGGCTGCGGGCCGAGCCGGGCATGAGCCAGGCGGCGCTTGCCGAGACGCGCAGCGAACTGGTGGTCCGCGAGGGCGACACGGTGCTCGCGGCGTGGACCCCCACCGAGCGGCCCGATCCGACGGCGACCGGCGCGGGCGGCGACGTGATCTGGAGCACAGCCGAACAATGCGGCGTGATGCGGTTCGCCGGGCTGGCGCCGAACAACCCGGAGGAGTTCCAGTACCAACTCTGGATCTTCGACGAGACACAGGAGCACCCGATCGACGGCGGGGTGTTCGACGTGCCGGCGGACGGCTCGGGGGAGGTGTTCGTCGCGGTGAACCCGAAACTGGGCGTGGAGCGCCCGACCATGTTCGCGGTGACGGTGGAGAAGCCGGGCGGCGTGGTGGTTTCGGACCGCTCGCGGATCGCCCTGCTCGCGCCCGAGATGAAGCCGATCTCCGAGTGTTCTCCGAAGGAAATCGCGGGTCAGCGTGGCTGAGGCGGCCTTTTCGGGGATCGGTCGGTGAAGTTGGGCCAAAGTCGCGGGGAATCCCTCCGGCCGGGGCGGGCGCAGGTTATTATCCACATACTTCCAGTTCTTCCCTCGGCCGGGTCGGCCGCGGGTCGCTGGAGAAGGTCTTGCCGCGGCGGTGCGGCGAGGAACGGAGCGCAGCGAGCCCTGTGACGACCGCGTCCACTAGTCTGACGACACGGCTGCTGTCGAGCGAGGTCTACGACGCGTTGGAAGCGGCCCACCCGCCGGCATCGCCGGTGCGGATCGACGAGGTCGGCTCCGGCCCGGCGGTCGTGTTCCTGCACGGGCTGCTGGGGCTCAATGAGCACTGGCGCCCCATGGCGAACGCCCTGTCAGACCGTGCACGCTGCCTGATGATCGAGGCCCCCCTGCTCGAACTGCGGGGGTCGCTCTGTTCGGTCGACGGCGTGACGTCGCTCATCACCGTCACCATCGAGCGCGCCCTGCGGGGCGAGCCGGCGGTGCTCGTGGGCAACTCGCTGGGCGGGCACGTGGCGCAGAAGATCGCCCTCGAGCGACCGGAACTGGTCCGGGCGCTGGTGCTTGCCGGGTCGTCCGGCCTGTTCGAGCGCACGCTCGAGAAGAACGTACAGCACCGCCCCAGCCGGGAGTGGCTCGAGAAGAAGATCCACGACCTGTTCTACGACAAGTCGAAGGTGCCTCACAACTGCGTCGAACTGGCGTTCGAGGAACTGAGCAAGCGCCACGGGGCGCGGGCGATGGTGAAACTCGGCAAGAGCGCCAAGAACGACTACATGGGCGCACGGCTTGAGGACCTGCGCGTGCCCACGCTGCTGCTGTGGGGGCGCCAGGACAACGTCACCCCGCCGATGGTCGCGGAGGAGTTCCACGATCTGATCGATGATTCACGTCTGGTCTGGATCGACGAGTGCGGGCACGCGCCGATGATCGAGTGCCCGGAGCGGTTCGCGCGCGAGGTGCGGCTGTTCCTCGACGATCTGGACGCCAAGCCGGGCGCTGCGGATCGGCGGGAGGTCGGCTGAGCGATGGGTTCGTGGACGTCGGTCGTCGGGGTCGGGCTGCACGCCTACCTGGCTCGTCGCGCACGCGCGCTGGATGACCGCGCGGAGTGGGCGGCGTCGTCGGGTTCGATCCAGCGCGGGCAACTCCGCTGGCTGCTCGACCGCGCCAAGGGCACGGCGTTCGGTCGACGGCACGGGTTCGAGCGCATCCACGCGATCTCCGCGGACGACGGGATGGTCAGCGCGTACCGCGACGCCGTCCCGATCCGCGAGTACCTCGCGCTACGCGACGAATGGCTCGAACCCATGCGCACGCAGGGGCTGGCCGACCACTGCTGGCCCGGCGTCGTGCGCGATTGGGCCCAGACGAGCGGCACCACCGCGGGCGACAAGTATGTCCCGGTCAGCAAGGACCTGCTGCGGCACAACTTCCGGTGCGCCCTCGACATCTACGCCCACTCGCTACGCCGCGGGATCTCGCTGCCCAAACTCTTCGGCGGCAAGATCATGTTCCTCGGCGGCTCGACGGACCTCTCGGAGAACGAGGCGGGCGTCCGGACCGGCGATCTGTCGGGCATCGTGACGCAACTCATCCGCTGGCCGCTGACCAGCGTGTATCTGCCCGGCAAGAAGGTCGCGCTCATGAGCGACTGGACGGAGAAGATCGAGGCGATGGCGCGCGGCGCGGTCGACGCGGACGTGCGCGGGATCAGCGGGATGCCCTCGTGGACGACTGTGCTGTTCGAGCGTGTGCTCCAACTTGCGCGCGAGAGCGGGCGCAAGGCCGACTGCATCCGCGACGTCTGGCCGAACTTCGACCTGTTCATCCACGGCGGGACGCGGTACGCGCCCTTCGACGCGAAGATGCGCACGCTCTGGAGCGGCTCCGCGAACGGGCGGGACATCCCCAACCGCGTCGAGGTCTACGCGGCCAGCGAGGCGTTCGTGGCGGTGCAGGACGAGCCGGACGAGCCCTCGATGCGCCTGAACATCGACAGCGGCGTGGTGTACGAGTTCGTGCCGCTGGAAGAGATCGGCGCCGACCGCCCGAGCGCGTTCCTGTGCGACCGCGTGGAGAAGGGGCAGCGCTACGTGGTGGTGCTCTCGACGTGCGCGGGGTTGTGGCGCTACGTGCTTGGCGACGTGGTCGAGTTCGACTCGATCCCTCCCGACGGGCCGGCGCGGGTGCGCATCGTCGGGCGGCACAAGCACTTCATCAACGCGTTCGGCGAGAACCTGATCGTCGAGCACATCGAGACCGCGGTGAGCGCCGCTGCGAAGGCCGTCGGCGCGCGCACCGGAGAGTTCACCGCCGCGCCCGTGTACCCCGACCCCTCGGCCGGTCGCCGCGCCGGGCTGGAACTCGCGATCGAGTGGGAGCCGAGCGACGCGAGTGTCGATGCGTTCGCACGGGAATTCGACGCCGCGCTGAAATCGCAGAACGTCGACTACACCACGAAGCGCAAAGACGATCTCGGGATGGCCCCCCCGACGGTGACCGTGCTCCCCCCGGGCGCATTCCACGAATGGATGGCTCGGAAGGGCAAACTCGGCGGGCAGCACAAGTGCCCGCGGTGCGCCAACCACCGGGAGATCATCGACGCCGTCCGCGAGGCGGCGGGCGCCGCGGTGGGTTCGGCGTCGTAGAACGGCGAAACCGGGTGCTCACGAAGGCAAACAACCCGTCGCCCGGCGGGAGGATAAGGTAGACAGGGCGAGTCAGGACGAGCCCGATCCACCAGGACGAAGGATCGCATGACGACAGCACACGCGACGGACAGCACGCTCACCGAACTCAAGCCGGGGAACGACCTGCGCCGCGTCGCCGCCTGCGCCGACGCGCTGCTCGCGCAGTCGCGCACCTTCGCCGACCACGCCCGTGCGCACTACGCGGCGCCCTGCGCGAGCATGTTCAACGGGACGATCGGCGCGCACCTGCGCCACAACCTCGACCACTTCGGCGCGGCGCTGGGCGCGTGTTCCAGGCCCGAGACCCTCATCGACTACGACCACCGCGAGCGCGGCACGCCCGTCGAGAGCGAGCCGGACGCCGCGATCGAGGTCATCGACGCCCTGCGCGCACGCCTTCGGGACCTGCTCGACGGCCGGGGCGAGGACCACGAGGTTTCCGTGCGGATGATGCTGACCGCAGGCGGTGAAGAGGCCGCCCTGCGCAGCACGCTCACGCGGGAACTCGCGTTCGCGGCCCACCACGCGGTGCACCACCACGCGATGATGGCGGCGATCGCCCACGCGCACGGGCTGACGATCCCCGCGGGCTTCGGCAAGGCGCCCTCGACCCTGAACCACGAATCCGGACGCGTGAACAAGGCCTGACGCACCCCGATGTGCACCGTGACGATTATCCCGACCGCCGCCGGCTTCCGCCTGGCGACCAACCGCGACGAGAGCCGCGCACGGCCCGCGGCGATCCCCCCCGCCGAGCGGACCTTCGGCGCGATCCGCGCGCTCTGCCCGACCGATCCGGTGGGCGGGGGAACTTGGGTCGCGGCGACCGAAGCGGGGATGGGCTTCACGGTGCTCAACGGGAACCCGCGCCCGATGCCTTCGATGCCCCCCAAGGAGCGGCTCGTCTCCCGCGGGCTGATCATCCCCAGCATCGGCGAGGCGGAGAACCTCTCGGGCGCGGTGTCGCTCACCGAAAACCTCCCCCTTGAGCGCATGGCGCCGTTCCGCCTGGTCATGTGCGACGGCAGGACCATCGTCGAGGCGTGGTGGGCCCGCGAGCAACTCTCGCTCAAGCGCCGCGACCTCACGCCGAGTTGCTGGGTGTCGAGCGGCCTGGGAGACGAGATCGTGCAGGCGCGTTACCCGCTCTTTGACGAGATCGTGGTCCGCGCCGGGGCGGGCGCCGACGCGCAGGACGCGTTTCATGCGCACCGCTGGCCGGACAACCTGCGGGCCAGCGTGCTGATGGACCGCGAGGACGCGCGCACCGTGTCGAGGACGATCGTCGAGTTCGCCGCGGGCCAGCCCGTCCGCATGCGCTACATCGACGACCGCGACGACGTCACCCATCGCCTCGCGATCTCCGCCGGCAAGGGATCGCTCCTTGATCAGGCGGCCCGGAGGACCCGGTGACCCGAATGCAGCGGCTGCGCGCGCTCGCGCGGCAGCGGCGCCAGGCGCGCAAAGCCGGGCTCGACTTCAAGCCGCCGCGCCGGCTGAAGTTCTGGCACAAGTTCCTCATCGTCTGGGCGATCCTCCTGTGCGCGTCGTGGGCCGTGCGCGTCACCACCACCGCGCCGTTCACCGGCGCGTCCGAGCGCGACGGCGGCACGCGCCGCTTCGTCCTCACGCCCGAGTTTGACCACAAGGGCGAACAGGTCGTCGAGGAGCCCTTCCGGCTCTCCTACTACCACTGGCCCGCGGCCGCGGAAACCCCCGGCGCCCCGGTCGTCCTTCTCCACGGCAGCCCGGGCGACGCGGACGGCCTGACGCGGCTCGCGCAACTCCTTCACGAACGCGACGGGCGCGAGGTCTTCGCCTTTGATATGCCCGGCGTCGGACGCTCCCAGGGGTGGGTCGAATCCTTCGGCGCCCGCGCCACGGCGAGAGAGATCGCCGCCGCGCTCGAACGACTCGGCGTCGGGCGCGCCCATCTTGTCGGGTGGTCATGGGGAGCGACCGTCGCCGTGCGCATGGCCGACGACCATCCCGAGCGCACCGCGTCGATCACGCTCCTCGCCGCGACCGTGACCCAGGAAGCGGAAGGCACGGGCGATTGGCGCTTCGAGCGCGCCAAATACGCGCTGGGCTACGCGGCCGTCGTCGTGCTCCCCGAAGCCATCCCGCACTTTGGCCTTCTCGGGCCGCTGTCGTCGCGGCACGCGTTCATCCGCAACTTCTGGGACACCGACTTCCGCCCGATGCGCGCCGTGCTCGAACGCCTTGAGACGCCCACGCTCATCCTCCACGGCCGAGAGGATTTTCTCACGCCGGCGTGGGGCGCGGAGTTCCACCGCTCGCTCGTCCCCCACTCGCGACTGGTGATGACCGAGCACGGGCACTTCCTCCCGATGGGCGAGCCCTTCGGGCAGGCGGAGATCACCGCGGACTACCTCGCGCCGTTCCTCGCGCGCCACGACGCGCCCGGCGCGGCGCCCATCCCGGGCGTTGCGGACTTCGCGCCCGACACCGGCGCGGGCGTCGCGGAGTTCGGCGGGTTCGAGGTCTCGCGCCAGATGCACTGGGCGCTGGTGATCCTGCTCATCATCCTCGCGACGTTCATCAGCGAGGACGCGACCGTCATCGCCGTCGGCCTCGCGATCGCGCACGGGCGCATCGACCCGTTCGTCGGCCTGATCGGCTGTTTCACGGGGATCCTGCTGGGCGACGGCGGGTTGTGGCTGCTCGGGCGCATGGTCGGCCGCCGCGCCATGCGCTGGCCCGTGGTCCGCGCGTGGGTGCCCCCCGCGTCGCTCGACCGCTGGGGACGCTGGTTCGACCGTCACTCCATCGCGGCGGTCTTCCTCGCACGCGCCTTCCCGGGAACGCGCGTCCCGACCTACTTCGCCGCGGGGCTCCTGAGCAATCGAGCGCACGGCTTCCTGCTCTGGGCCGCCCTCGCGATCATGATCTGGACGCCCCTGCTCTTGGCGCTCGTCATCGCGCTCGGTCCCAAGGTGCTCGAGGCCATCAGCGGCGTGATCAGCGGACCGCTCGCGGTCGTGGTCAGCATCATCGTGCTGCTGTTCGCGTATCGCATCGTGACCTACGCCTTCACGTGG
>JBQLZI010000102.1:2000-8677 GCA_052168195.1 Phycisphaerales bacterium | reverse complement strand
GGACCTCGGGTTGACCGTCGCGGTCACCGGTCCGTGGCGCGGGTGAGCCGCTCGAGCACTAATCGAATCGGTGCTTCGGCACGTCGGACGGAGGGTTGCCCGTCTCATCCATGTATCGCGGCGAGCCGCCGCTGCCGCCGCCCGAGCACAACATAAGCCCGACGCAACCGAAGACAAGCAGGAACGTGATCAGCAGGATCGACGGCCAACTCGGTCGACGCTCCACGATCTCGAACGATTCACTCATCGCACATCACCCCGCGAACAGTCCGCGCTGACTCGACTCCAAATCGAGCAACCCGCGTTTTACTTCGACGCCGCCCCAAGCGAAGCCGATCAGTTCGTCGCTCGCGCCGATCGCGCGGTGGCACGGCACGAGCAGCGCGACCGGGTTCGCGCCGCACGCCGCGCCCACGGCTCGGGACGCGGCCTTGGTCATCCCGATGTCCTCGGCGAGTTGGCCATAGGTGCGCGTTGCGCCGAACGGGATCGCGCGCAGCGCCGTCCAGACCCTGCGCTGGAATTCCGTGCCGACCGCGGAGAGATCCACGGGGATCGCGTCGAACGCACCGCCGTCGGCGTGCTCCGCGTACTGGCGCACGGCGTCAACTGTCCGGAGCAGCAACGGGTCATCGTCACGCCGCTCGGCGGTCGCGTCGGGGAATCGTTCCTGAAGTCCGGCTTCGAGCGAGGCCGCATCGTCCCCGAACGCCAGAAAGCACACGCCAGCATGCGGCCCGTCCGTCCGCGCGGCCAGAACCCCGCCGAACGGGGCTTCGGGGCCGATCGGCAGAGCCTTGATTAACATAACATGCATTATCAGACCTTGGAAATAGCAGCGGCAGGGGGTCGGGCTGTTCGAGGGATGGACGGGTATCGTACACGGAATCCGGCTTGCCGGGGGCCGTGGTCCGGGTGTCCGGACTTCATCGCAATTTCATGTCGATCTAAAGACTGCTTCATCCGGGTCTTGTCTTTTGTCCCGTTTTTGTTTTTGGGTATGAGCCGCTTCTCACGGGCCTTTCCCCATCTTCCGGGTACCGTGATGGTGTGACTACGGCCCCCCACATCCAGTTTCTCCTGCGTTTCAACGACGAACAGCCGCTCGCCTCGAGTGACGTGTCGGGGGTGCGCGACGCCTTGAGCAAGGCGACGGAGAACTGCCGGGTGGTCATCGAGGGCATGCTCGGCTCGCCGTCGCCCAAGGTGATCGGCGCGTGGACACCCAAGGACGCACTTCGCACGGACGAGATTCCCGGCTACACGATGACGTATCGCCCGACCGGGCACCCGATGCGATCGTCGCAGATCACTTTGCCGCGGATCCATCCGTTCCAGCGTCTGGAGGAATGGCGCGACGCGGTGCTGCGGGCCGTCGACGACTGGGCGTCCGTGGACGCGTAAGCCGTCTAAAGCCGCGCCGGAGATATGTAAAGTTCCGGTGATCGCTGTCTGCGCACGCCTAGCGTGAGCCATGCCCGACGCCGCCGCATCACGCCGCTCGCTGCCCCGTGTGGTGATCGTCGGCGGCGGGTTCGGCGGGTTGTACGCCGCGAAGGCGCTGCGCGGCGCGCATGTGGACGTCACGCTGATCGATCGCCGCAACCATCACACGTTCCAGCCGCTGCTCTACCAGGTTGCGACGGCGGGTCTGTCGCCCGCGGACATCGCGCAGCCGCTCCGCGGGATACTCGAACGTCAGCGCAACTGCGGCACGGTGATGGCTGAGGCGACCGGGTTCGACCTCGACCGGCGCGCTGTGCTCGTCACAGAGAGTGACGGCGACGAGCGTGAGATCCCCTACGACTATCTCGTCGTCGCCGCGGGCGCGACGGATTCGTATTTCGGGCACGACGAGTGGCGCGAGCACGCGCCGCCGCTGAAATCGCTCGAGGACGCGATTACGCTGCGCCGCCGATTCCTGATCCGCTTCGAGCAGGCGGAGACCGAGCCGGATGTGGACGTGCGGCGTGCGCTGCTGACGTTCGTGATCGTGGGCGCGGGGCCGACGGGCGTGGAACTCGCTGGAACGATGATGGAGATCGCGCGGAACTCGGCGCCGCGGGTGTACCGCACGATCGATCCTCGCGAGGCCCGGGTGGTGCTGGTTGAGGGCGAGGGCCGCGTGCTGCCGGCGATGTCGGAGGAATCGTCGAGGTCGGCGCAGCGGCAACTCGAACGGCTCGGGGTGGAGGTCGTCCTCGGGCAACTCGCCACCGCGATCGACGCAGAGGGCGTCACGCTCAAGAACGGCACACGCATCGAGTGCCGGTTCGCGGCCTGGGCCGCGGGCGTGCGGGCGTCGCCGCTGATCGAGGCGCTGGGTGTCGAGACGGACAAGGCAGGACGCGCGATCGTCGAGCCGGACTGTTCGTTGCCGGGGCGCCCCGAGGTGTTCGTTGTGGGCGACGCGGCGAAGATGATCGACGCGAACACGGGCGAGCCCACGCCTGGCGTGGCGCAGGGCGCTATTCAGAGCGGGCGGTTCGTCGCGCGGATCATCACGAAGGAAGCGGGCGGCGCACGCGAAGCGCGCCCGGCGTTTCGCTACCGCGACAAAGGAACGATGGCGACGATCGGGCGCGCGGCAGCGGTCGTGGAGATCGCCGGGCGCAAGTTCGGCGGCGCCCTCGCGTGGCTGCTCTGGCTGGGTGTGCACCTGGTGTTCCTGATCGGGTTCAGGAACAAACTGCTGGTGATGATCCAGTGGGCGTGGGCGTACGTTTTCTACAAGCGCGGGGCGGCGCTCATCACGGGTGAACGATCTTCGGAGCAGTGATCACGCGTGCTGCGGGATGGGCGTCAGCCGGATCATGTTGAACTTCCGCGCGGCCCACGCCCCGATCACGAGCAGCGCGCCGAGCGTGACGGCGAACGCGTAGCCCTCGTGCTGGTTGTGCGCGAAGAACGCGATGAGGCCCGCGACGATGAGGAAGATGCCCAGCGTCTTGAGTTGCTTGCACCGACGGCAGGTGAACCAGGCGGGGAGTTGGAAGCCCGGCTCGGCGATTTCGAGTTCCGGGCCGCTCTTCTCGATTGGCTCGGTCGGGTCGACGAAGTTGATGGCGCCGAGTCGCGAGTCATCGCCCGGGCAGAGTTGATCGGGCTCGACTGATTCGACGCGCATGCCGCGCTTGAGCGCGAGAACCTCTGCGTGGGCTTTGCTCATGCCTTCGATGACGACGGTTTGCGCCTCGCCGGTCTCGATGTCGGTCCCCTGGACGATCCAGTTCGCCATCGCCGCTTCCTCCAGAACCGACGGCAGATACCCCCCTGCCGCCCTTGGCTTCCGTTCATAATCTAGCAAACGGACCGGGAAGTGTTCGGCAAAAGTCGGATAAAGACTCCCTTTTTTCGGGTCCGACCGAGGCCCAGGAGCCTTGTGACACGGCTTTGTGTCAGGGCGTGGTCAGGGAGGCGAGGCAGCGGGCGACCACGTCGCCGAGGGGCACGGTCTCGCCCTTCCCCGGGTCGGCGCGGAGTTTGAACTCTGCGGAGTCCTGCTCGAGGGCCTTGTCGCCGAGCGTCAGGCGGACGGGCACGCCGATGAGGTCGGCGTCCTTGAACTTCACGCCCGGCCGCTCGTCGCGGTCGTCGATGAGCACATCGAGCCCCGCGCGGGAGAGTTGGGCGGCGAGGTCCTCGGCGACCTGCATGGCGCGGGAACCCGGCTCGGGCTTCATGACGGTGACGACGACGTGGTACGGCGCGATCGCGGCGGGCCAGAGGATGCCGTTGTCATCGTGGCGTCCCTCGACGCAGGCCGCCATCGTGCGGCTGACGCCGATGCCGTAGCAGCCCATGATGACGCTCGTGCGCTGCTGGTCCGGTCCGAGGATCTGGAAGCCCATGGCGTCCGAGTATTTCGTGCCGAGTTTGAAGATGTGCCCGACCTCGATGCCGCGTTTGGCTTCGAGCGTCGCGCCTGCCGCGCGCGGCGAAGGGTCGCCCGGCGCCGCGTTGCGGACATCGGCGACGCGCACCTTCGACGAATCGTCGAGCGCGGCGCCCATCTCCCGGCGCCAGTTGAAGTGCTTGACGTGGTGGTCGGCTTCGTCCGCGCCGGTCGCCCAGAACATGCTCCTGCCGGTCTGGGCGTTCATCCCCTGCGCGGCGTCGGGGTCGACGAGCAGGACCGCGTCCTGGGTGTTCAGCACGGCGCGCGGCGAGACGTACCCGATCGCGAAGCCAGCGGCCCGCGCGTCTTTGTCGTCCGCCATCGCGACGGGCGATCCGAGCGCCGCCTTCACTTTGCCCTCGTTCACATCGTGGTCGGCGCGCACGGTGACGAGCGCCCAGTGCCTGCCGCCCGCCTTCGCCGGATCGACCACGCTGAAGACGAGCGTCTTGAGCATGTTCTGGTGTTTCACCTTCATGAACTTGCCGACCTCATCGATCCCGGGCAGGTTCGGGGTGTGCACCTTCTCAAGGTCGCCGGTTGGCTCGCCGTCGAACGACCAGTCTCGCTCGCCGATCTCGCATTTCTCGACGTTCGCGGCGTAGTTGGTCTTCGGGCAGATGAGGATGGTGTCTTCGCCGGAGTCGGCGTTGACCATGAACTCGTGGGACGCGCTGCCGCCGATGGGGCCGGCCTCGGCCTCGACCATGGTGAAGTCGAGCCCGCAGCGCGTGAAGACGTTGGTGTACGCGCGGCGCATGTCCTCGTAGGTGTCGCTCAGCCCCCCCGCTCCCTCCAGGTTCAGGTGGAACGAGTACGCGTCCTTCATGATGAACTCGCGGCAGCGCAGCAGGCCCGAGCGCGGGCGGAACTCGTCGCGGAACTTCGTCTGGATCTGGTAGACCGTGAGCGGCAACTGGGTGTACGACGACACGCCGGCCTTGACGGCCTCGGTAATGATCTCTTCGTGGGTCGGCGCGAGCGCGTTCACACGGCCGTGTCGGTCGGTGAGGCGGAAGAGGTTGTCGCCGTAATCAACGTCGCGCTTCGTGCCTTCGAAGAGTTCGATGGGTTCGAGCGCGGGCATGAGCATCTCGTTGGAGCCGATGGCGTCCATCTCCTCCCGGACGATGCGGCTGATCTTCTGGAGCACGCGCCAGCCGAGGGGCAGGTAGTCGTAGATCCCGGCGCCGACGCGGCGGATGAACCCGCCTCGCGAGAGCAGGCGGTGGCTGACAGCTTCGGCGTCGGCGGGGGCTTCCTTTGAGGTCGGGATATACGCCCGCGACCACCGGTGAACGGCTCCGACGGACGATGCGGCAAGCGGGGAAACGGGCTGGGAAGCGGTGCTCTGGCTCATGGGCCGGGATGGTAGGTGGTCGAAGGAGAGAAAAACCGTTGCGTTGCAGACCGGCTGGCGTGATACTCGGGCAGGACACCCTCACGAGGAGAGACGAGATGCGGATGCTTTGCGGCGCGGCGATCGCGATCGGGTTGGCGCAGAGCGCCGGCGCGGGCCCCTTCTTCAGGCAGACGTTCGACGGCTCGGGGTTCACCATCCCCGACAACGATCCGGCGGGCGCGAGCAGCACCATCCAGGCCGATCCCTTCTTCTTCGTGATCTTCGACGTCAGCGTGACGCTTCGGGGGTTGTCCCACGCGTGGGCGGGCGACCTGACCATGCGGCTGACCTCGATGACCTCGGGCCAGTCGGTCACGCTCGTGGAACGCGTCGGGCGGACCACGGACGCCGGGTTCGGCGATTCGTCGAATTTCGACGGCGACTACACCTTCCGCGACGCCGGAGCCGACCTGTGGGCGGCCGCCGCGGCATTGCCGGGCTCGGGGGCGATCCCCGAGGGCGCCTACGCGCCGTCCGGCCTGTTCAACGCCCCGGCCAGCCTCCAGAACGCGTTCATCGGGCAATCGAACGGCGGCGGCTGGGTGCTCACGATCAGCGACGCGGCGGAACTGGAGATCGGAAGTCTCCAGTCCTGGTCGATCACGTTCCGCTACCTCCCCTCCCCTTCCGGGGTGAGCGTGATCGCGTGCGCGTGGATGGTGGCCGGGCGTCGCAGGCGCTGAGTCCGAGAACATCGTCTGTATCGCACGCCGCTCGGTCCGCGGGGCGGCGTTTTTCTTACCCAAGTTCCCCTGATTCGCGCGCCAGCGTCATCGATGTCGATGTATCGGAACTCCTCAGAAATCAGCAATTTATGTCACGAAAAGGCGAACAGCCCCTTGCAATCCCCTCCCGTTCCGGGCAAGATAAACCCTTAGGAGATGCCGGCGCTGTGCCGGCCTGAGAAGAGACCGTCTGCTGTGTTGTGTGTGCTTGAGCGCCGGACCCCCTTGAGGGTTTGGTGTTCTCCGAAACGGCCTCACCCCAAGCACGACGAATTCGTCTTCGACCGCCCTGGGTTAGGTCCAGGGTGGGAGTTTGGTTCTCTTTTGAGAGAAGGAAGGGATTAGGACATGTCCAAGTTCATCGCTGCTTCTGCTGGTCTCGCCCTCGCCGCCGGCGCCCTCGCTGGCAACTCGTACAGCGGCACCGGCGGCGCCATCGGCGACGCCGTCGGCACCGTGCCCACCACCACCTCGTTCGACATCGTCGTCGGTGACGCGTTCACCGTCGCCGACGCGTCGGTCGACCTCGACATCGCCCACACCTGGGTCGGCGACCTCCAGGTCACCCTCTCGAACGGCTCGACCACCCTCGAGCTCTTCAACCGCCCCGGCTTCACCGGCACCGGCTTCGGCGACAACTCCAACCTCGGCG
>JBQLZI010000102.1:0-1900 GCA_052168195.1 Phycisphaerales bacterium | reverse complement strand
GGCGCCGCTGCTCTGCTCGGCCTCGCGGGCGTCGCCGGCCTCCGTCGTCGCCGCTGATATTCAGCCGCGATTGATCGGATGACCTGATACCCGAAGGGCGTGCGTCGGACACGGCGCTCGCCCTCTTCTTCCGAGACATCCGCCGCGTGAATCCCCGTTCGTGTGGTGGGTCCAAGCCAGTGGAAACGCTGGTGTGTTCTCCGGCGGCCCGTTGAGGGCTGCCACGGCGATCGCGTGCGCGAAAAAAATCGCGCATGTGACGTTATCCTCTTGCAAAATCAGACCTGACGCGGCACAATGCTCCGGTCTAGGAAGGGCCGGCGTGTCGCCGGCCGGAAGATCACGCGTCCGATTCGATTCGATCCTGGGGCCTGCGCATTCACAGCGTGCGCGGGATGGATCGAAGGGAATCAGGCGCCATCCGTCAGGAGTCTGCGCGCTGCGGCATTGCCCGAGCGCTCGGTCGACGCATCGCGCACTGAGAGAAGGAAGGGATTAGGACATGTCCAAGTTCATCGCCGCTTCTGCTGGTCTCGCCCTCGCTGCGGGCGCCCTCGCCGGCAACTCGTACAACGGCACCGGCGGCGCGATCGCCGACGCCGTCGGCACCGTGCCCACCACCACGTCGTTCGACATCGTCGTCGGCGACTCGTTCACCGTCGCCGACGCGTCGGTCGAACTCAACATCTCGCACACCTGGGTTGGCGACCTGAGCGTCACCCTCTCCAACGGCTCGAACAGCATCAACCTGTTCAACCGCCCCGGCTTCACCGGCACCGGCTTCGGCGACAACTCCAACCTCGGCGGCGCCTACCTGTTCGCCGACGGCGGCGCTGACTTCGCCGCCGCCGCTGCGGCTGCGATCGGCACCGACGCGATCGTTGCCCCCGGCACCTACGCCGCCAACGGCTCGTTCGCTTCGACGTTCGGCGGCGGCGGCTCGGCCGGCACCTGGACGCTCAGCATCACCGATAACGCCGGCGGCGATATCGGCAACCTGAGCGGCTGGACCCTCAACCTCGTCCCGGTTCCCACCCCCGGCGCCGCTGCTCTGCTCGGCCTCGCGGGCGTCGCCGGCCTCCGTCGTCGCCGCTAATTGAGCGACGAACGGTGATCCGACACGGGGATTGACCCCGTGGAACTCCGGAAACCCACGCAGCCCCGATCGTTCTCGGTCGGGGCTGCGTCCTTTTTCCCGGAACTCCGGATATCCCCGAACCTTGTGCCGACATACCCCCGTGGTATCCTCTCCAGATACTCTTGCGAGGGAAGTGATCGCCAATGGCTGATGTGTTCGATGTCGTCATCATCGGGGGCGGCCCCGCCGGCTCCACCACCGGATGCCTGCTCAGGAAGCACAACCCGGACCTCCGGGTGCTGATCCTCGAGCGCGAGAAGTTCCCGCGCGACCACGTCGGCGAGTCGCAACTCCCCCCCATCAGCGGGGTTCTGCGGGAGATGGGCTGCTGGGACAAGGTCGAGGCGGCCAATTTCCCCGTGAAGATCGGCGCGACCTACACCTGGGGCCAGACGACCAAGCCGTGGGACTTCGAGTTCCTCCCGCTCGAGCAGGTGGACGAGGACTCGCCGCGGCCCCACAAGTACGAGGGCTGGCGCGTGCAGACCGCGTTCCAGGTCGACCGCGCGGTGTACGACAAGATTTTGCTCGATCACGCCCGTGAACTCGGCTGCGAGGTCCGCGAGGAAACGCGCGTGACCGGCATCGAATCCGACGGCGACTCCATCGCGCACATCTCGCTCGCGAGCGGCGAGACCGTTCAGGCGCGCTACTACGTGGACGCGAGCGGCAACGTCGGCATCCTGCGCAAGGCGATGGGCGTCAAGATCGACGCCCCGACGCTGCTGCAGAACGTCGCGTTCTGGGATTACTGGGAGAACC
>JBQLZI010000101.1:0-8718 GCA_052168195.1 Phycisphaerales bacterium | reverse complement strand
TGCGACGTGCTGTTCGTCTCGACCGATCCCGGCTTCGCGCGCGACGTCGCGCCGGCGAAGTTCGCGAGCGTGCCGGACGCGAACCGCTCGAAGAAACTCCGCGTGCTGTGGATGTTCGCGCGCATGGGGTGGATCGTGCTCCGCCACCGGCCCGCAGCGGTCGTGACGACCGGCGCCGCCCCGGGCTACGCCGCGATCCGCTTCGCACGGCTCCTCGGCGCGCGGACCATGTGGATCGACAGCGTCGCGAACGCGGAAGAGCTGTCGCTCTCGGGCGTGATGGCGGGGAAGGTCGCCGACGAGTGGCTCACGCAGTGGGAGCATCTGGGTTCGGGCGATCCGCAGCAAACCAAGCGCGGAGCGCCCGCGCGAACACCTTTGTTCAAGGGGGCGGTGCTGTGATCTTCGTCACGGTGGGAACGCAGCTGCCCTTCGACCGGCTCGCGGGCGCGGTCAACGAGTGGGCACGCGCGCACCCGGACCATGAGGTCGTTGCGCAGGTCGGGCCGACCGAGCGCCAGTTCGACGCGATGCGCTGCGAACGCCATCTCGCTCCCCAACGCTTTGACGAACTCTTCACACGTGCCGACGCCGTCATCGCCCACGCGGGGATGGGCACCATCCTGTCCGCGGCCAACCGGCGCAGGCCGCTACTGGTCATGCCCCGGCGGGCGGCGCTCGGAGAGCACCGCAACGAGCATCAACTCGCCACGGCCAAGCGGCTCGAAGATCGAATCGGGCTCGTCGTCGCGTGGGACGAACGCGACCTGATTGACAAGATCGATGAGGTGCTCCGGCTGGGCGAGGCCGCGGCGCCCCGGGTTGCTCCCGCTCCCGACCGGGCCCTGCTCGAGTATGTCCGGGGGTTCCTCTTGGGCGATTCCGACGGCGCGGGGCGGGTCGAGCCGGGTCGATCCGGTCGGGCGGAGGCAAGCCCCGTCGAGGCGGCCGGCGCGAGGGAGGGTCCGTGAACCCGCGTTCGGCACAACTCGGACACGCATATCGTCGATTGACCAAGGACTTGCACGGGACATCCGCCGGGCTCGGGCCCGGATCACACGAAGGGACGGCAGGACAATGACGCTTCAGGCCGAGTCGGCGAGCGCCGCGGCGCACCTCCGCGAACGACTGGAGACGGGCCGCGCCGTGGTCGGCGTGATCGGGCTCGGGTATGTCGGGCTCCCGCTGGCGCACGCGCTCCACGAGGGCGGCCTTCCGGTGCTCGGGTTCGATGTGGACCCCGCGAAGATCGTCGCCCTCGAGAAGGGCGAGAACTACCTCAAGCACCTGGGCGACGACATGACCGCGACGCTCTCGAAGAGCGACCGCTTCACCGCCACCGACGACTTCGCGCGTCTGGGCGAGTGCGACTGCGTCATCGTCTGCGTGCCCACGCCGCTCGGGCGTCACCGCGAACCGGACCTCTCGTACGTGCTCAACTCGGCGCGCGAGATCGGCAAGCGCCTGCGCAAGGGACAATTGATTTCGCTCGAATCGACGACCTACCCGCGCACCACGCGCGACGAGTTCCTCCCCGCGATGCTCGAGGCGGCGGGCGAGAAGGGACGCGGCCTGCAGTCCGGGCGTGACTTTTTCGTCGCGTTCAGCCCGGAGCGCGAGGACCCCGGTCGCAAGGACCACACCACCACGTCGATCCCCAAACTCGTGGGCGGGCTCGACGCCGTCGCGACGGAACTCGCCGCGGCGATGTACCGCAAGGGCGTCGCGCAGGTCGTGGAGGTGGAGAGCGCCGAGGTCGCGGAGGCGGCCAAACTGCTCGAGAACATCTTCCGCGCGGTGAACATCGCGATGGTCAACGAGATGAAGGTGATCCTCAGCAAGATGGACATCGACGTGTGGGAGGTGATCCGCGCGGCGAGCACCAAGCCCTTCGGGTTTATGCCGTTCTACCCCGGCCCGGGGCTGGGCGGGCACTGCATCCCGATCGACCCGTTCTATCTCACGTGGAAGGCCAAGGAGGTCGGCCGCCCCACGAAGTTCATCGAACTCGCGGGCGAGATCAACACCGAGATGCCCGAGTGGGTCGTCGAGCGCGTCGCGCTCGCGCTCAACGAGCGCGGCAAGCCGGTCCGGGGCAGCAAGGTGCTCGTGCTCGGGCTGTCGTACAAGCCCGACGTCGACGACACGCGCGAGAGCCCGTCGTTCGAACTCATCGAGCACCTGCTCGACCTCGGCGCCAGCGTGGATTACGCTGACCCCCATGTGCCGGTGGCGCCGAAGGTCCGCAAGCACGACCTGCAGATGAAGAGCGTGGCGATCACGCCCGAGAACCTCAAGAAATACGACTGCGTGCTGGTCTCGACGCATCACGCGGCGTTCGACTGGGCGACGATCGCGAAGCACGCGCCGCTGGTGGTGGACACGCGCGACGCCCTCCGCGCGTTCGACGCGGAGATGGCCGGAAGACTCGTGCGGGCCTGAACGCGCACAGAAGCCAATTCGCTCCGGAGGCGACGGGAAGGATGGAGTGAACCGGATGGATGATCAGACAGGCCAGGTCCCGCGGAAGTCGTCCAACGGCCGCTTCACGCTCAGCAAGGCGTTGACGCGTCCCGGGCTTTTCCGTGTATGGGAACGGATGGGCTTTCACCTCACGCCGGTCCATTTCTATCAGCCGATCCCCGACACTCGCGACCTGTCCGACGACCTCTGGTCCCGGCGCTCGGCGCCCGCGGGAGTCGAGGTGGACCTCGACGCCATGCGCGATCTGATCGATGGGTTCAGGCGGGACTTCGGCCCCGAGTTCGACGCGCTGCCGCGGCAGGAGCAATCTCCCAACGGGTTCTTCCTCGAGAACGGGCGCTACGAGACCGTCGACGCCGAGGTGTGCCATTCCTTCGTCCGGTCGCGGAAGCCCAAGAGGATCATCGAGGTCGGTTCGGGCTTCTCCACGATCCTCATGCTCGACGCGCTCGCGCGGAACGAACAGGAGGGTCGCGCGGGCGAATTGGTGACGATCGATCCGTACCCGTTCGAGCGGCTGCACGGCGTCCACGCGAAGAACTTCCGCGTCGAGAAGATCCCTGTGCAGCGGGCGCCGCTGAGCCACTTCGAATCGCTCGAGAGCGGGGACATCCTTTTCATCGATTCGTCGCACGTGTCGTGCATCGGCAGCGACGTGACCTTCGAGATCCTCGAGATCCTCCCGCGGATCAAGCCGGGCGTGCTGGTGCACATCCACGACATCTTCCTGCCCGCGGAATACCCGAAGAAGTGGGTCATGCAGTGGCATCGTTTCTGGAACGAGCAGTACATGCTGCAGGCCTTTCTTGCCTTCAATTCGTCGTTCCGCGTGGCCATGGCGAATCACTGGATGCACCTCGAACGCCCCGACGCGTTGAAGCGCTGCTTCCCGTCGTACGACCCGCAGCGCGCGGCGCCGGGCAGCATCTGGATCGAACGTGTCGCGTGAACACCCCATGACTCAACAAGGCGGAAGCATGCAGGTACGCAAGCCCGCGTCCGTGACTTCGTCCCCTGAGGACGCTTTCGCGCGCGCGATCGAGACGAACGAGCCGATCTTTGTGCCCGCGTCGTACTTCTGCGACGACCGCGGCTACTCGATCATGAACCAGCTCCAGGGCGTGCTCGCGCCCGAGGGGCAGATCAACTACTCGGTGCAGCACCCCGGCGTCATCAAGGCGTGGCACCGCCACAAGCACCAGACCGACTTCTGGATGTGCCTGCGCGGGCACATCAAGGTCGGCGTCCACCGCGACGGCGCCGATTTCTCGTGGCTCCATGTGCTGGGAGAGAAGTCTCCCGGCGCGCTCATCATCCCCCCCACGCTCTGGCACGGGGCGGCCACCGTCGGCGCCGAGCCGGCGGGCCTGCTGTACTACGTCACCAAGGCGTACGACCCTGCGGCGCCCGATGAAGAACGCCGCGCGCACGACAGCGTCGAGGGCTTTCCCTGGCATACCCGACACGGGTGAACCAGCACACCGCCAGCACGGCGCCTTCCGAACCTCGTGCGGGACAGGGCGTGCACGCCTGCGTTCTGCTCGCGGGCGGTCTGAGGCCTTCCCCGCTCGCGCTCGCGACCGGGCGGAACGTGCTCGATCTGTTCGTCACCGAGTCGCGCAGTCTTCTCGACGTCTGGCTGGCCCGGCTCGAATCGCTCGGGACGTTCCCCGTGCGGATCGTGTACGGGCAGGGTGTTCCCTGTCCGACGACGCCGCCCAAGGACGCGTGGCCCGAACTGACGGTGGAGTCGGAACCCCAAGGTTTTCGTGGGCCCGCGGGTGTGCTCCGGGACGTGTGCGCTGAATATCCGGCGGACGCGACGCTGGTGGTGGGTGAGGCGGGCCGCTTCGTCTCCTCGGATCTGACCGAACTTCTGCGCGAGCACGCCCGAAAGAGCGTCGACGCCACGATCGCCGTAAACCCCGACGGCTCGCCCGCCGGGGTTTTCGTGATCCGGCGTTCCGCGCTGGACTGCGTCAACCGCTTAGGGTTTATGGATTTGAAGGAACAGTGGCTCAACAAGGTGCTCGCGACAGGCGGCAAGGTCGTCGCGCACGAACTGCGCGGCCAGGGCGCCATGCTCGTACGCACCCGTGAGGGCCTTCTCGACGCGGCCCGGGTCGCGTCGGGCGTCAGCAGCCCGGAGGACGCGTTGGCGCCCGTCGTACATCAGCGGGGAAGCCCGGGAATCTCCGGGTTTTCGGTCGTCTGCGCCGGGGCTCGCGTTGCCGCCGGTGCGATCGTGCACGATGCTGTGGTAATGCCCGGCGCCGAGGTGGGAGAGGACGCGGTGGTCGTCCGATCGGTGGTCGCCCCGGGAGTTCGAATCGAGAACGGGTCCGAGATGATCGATGTAGTGGCGGGGGCCGGCGGCGTCCGCTCGGACCGTTGGGCCGCATCAACCAAGAGGCTGCGCGAGGAGCGATGAACCAACGCCGGACATGGAGATTCTCGGACGGGGTGCTGTGGGCCGGGCTCACGGCGCTCGCCGTCTTTGCCGCGTGGCCGATCGTTGCCGACATCGCCCGCATCGCCGTCGAAGATCCGGAATCGAGCCAGATCCTGCTCGCCCCCATCGTCGCCGTCTGGCTCGCGTGGGTCCGTCGCGGCAGGGTCCGCTTCGTGCGCCCGGAGTGGAACATGTACGGCCCGCTGGTCATCCTCTTCGGCTGGGGGCTGGCGGTGTTCGGGTTCCAGAACAGTCACCAGCTGTTCGAGCACGCCGGCGCGCTGCTGATGGCTTTCGGCGCGGGGCTCAGCGTGATCGGCTGGAGAACCGTGTGGAAGTTCGCGCCCGCGTTCGGCGCGCTGATCTTCCTGCTGCCGGTCCCCGGTCGTGTGCGGCTCCGGATCGCCGGCCCGCTTCAGGATGCGAGCGCGTGGATCAGCGAGCAGACACTGCTCATCTTCGGCGTGGGCGTCGAGCGGCTCGGCAACATCCTGCGCATCAATGGCCAGGACGTCGCCGTCGCGGAAGCGTGCAACGGCATGCGCATGGTCGCCGCCCTCGCGCTCATCAGTTACGCGTTCGTCTTCTCGACGCCGATGCGCACGTGGGCGCGGGTGCTGATCCTGGCGATCAGCCCGATCGTCGCCCTCATCGTCAACGTGCTGCGCCTCACGCCGACCGCGCTGCTCTACGGCTACTCGACCACCGAGGTCGCGGACACCTTCCACGACCTCAGCGGCTGGGCGATGCTCCTGGTCGCGCTCGGCATTCTCTGGCTCGTCCTCGCGACGCTGCGCTGGCTCGAGGCGCCCGTTGAGCCCTACGCGACCACGAAAGGGGTGGCGGCATGAGCGTGTGGCGCAAGATCAACCGGCTCGGCCCCGCGGTCGCCGCCGCGTTGCTCGCGGGCATCGCGGTCTACAAGGGCTTCACCCCCGTGGAGACAGAAGGGGTCGAGGAGTATTTCGCGGACGTCCGCGAGACCATCGAGCGCATCCCGTACCGCATCGGGCCATGGGTCGGCCGCGACGGCATCCCCTCCGAGTCCGCCCAGCGTCTGCTCGATCCCAACAAGATCATGCAGCGCGACTACACCGATCCCACCACCGACGCGCAGGTCAGTCTCCTGATCGTCCACTGCGGCGACACCCGCGACATGGAGGGCCACTGGCCCCCCAACTGCTACCCCCGAGCGGGCTGGAACCTCATGGGATCGGGCGAGCCCGCGTCGTTCACGCTCGACGGCGTCGTGTACCCCGCCACCGAATACTCGTTCGAGCGCGGGACATCGCCGCTCGACCGCCGTCGCCTCGACATCCTCAACTTCTTCATCCTCCCCGGCGAGGCGAGCGCCATCGTCGCGGGGATGAACGACGTAAACCGCGCGTCGCAGCGCCGGACGACCGCGGGGCTCGGCGCTGCGCAGGTCCAGATCCTTCTGCCCGCGGGGCTCAGCCCCGAGACACGCCGCGAGGTCATCGACGAGTTCACGCGGGCCGTCGAACCGACGGTCCGCGCCATCGCACAGGGAGTACGCCGTGACTGACCTTCCCCCGGCCAAGAACGAGCTGCTGCTCGAGGGCGCCGTCGATCCCGACGCGGGCAAGCCCGAGAACCCGCTGCTCTTCGTGCATCGCCGGATGCGCGGGCGTTACAAGTTCGCGATCCCCCTGGCGCTGCTCCTCGCGGTCTTCGGGGCGGTGGCGGGGTACTTCGTGACCAAGCCGATGTTCACGTCGGTGGGCATCGTGGCGATCGCGCCGACAGGCCAACGCATCCTGTTCGAGACCGAGCAGAACCAGATGCTCCCGATGTTCGAGTCGTTCGTCGCAGCCCAGGCGGACTTCCTGCAGAGTTCGCGCGTCCTCCGCCGCGCGGCGGAAGACCCCGCGCTGCTCGAAGCGGGAGGCGAGCGGGGAATCGCGGGCATCGTCGATCTCCAGAAGTCCATCCAGGTGCTGCGCAGTTCCCGCGGCGGGCAGAACATCCAGGTCGTCGCCGAAGACGAGAACGCGCGCCTCGCGCAGGCGAAGGTCAACGCCGTGCTCAAGGTGTACGACGAACTCTTCGGCGAGGTGGCGGCCACCCAGGACACCGCCCGCGAGGCCGAGGTTCAGGAACTCGTCAACCGCTACGCGAACGAACTCGAGCGATACCGCGAGGACGAGTCGCGCATCTCCGAACTGCAGGGCGGCTTGGAAACGATGGAGCGGCTGCACGCGCAGAAGCAGGCCCAGTTCGAGCAACTCAACCAGATGATCGACGGGCTGGAGATCCGCCTCCAGTCGTGGGATCGCGAGGCCGGGAGCAACCCCGACGACCCCAACGCCGAACTGCTGCTCAGCCCGGAAGCGATGAACCTTCAGCTCGCGGCGACCGACCCGCCCATGAACGAGTTGCTCTCGCGTCGCCGCGCGATCACGGACCAGTTGAACAACCGGCTCCAGGAATTCGGCGAGCGACATCGCGAAGTGCGCCAACTCCGCAGCGCGCTGGCGGCGGTCGAAGACGCGATCGAGAGTCGCCGCAATCTGCTTCTCGAGGCGGGCACGGGGACCGCGGCGACCGCGGAAGGCCCCGCGCTCCTCGACCTCGCGCCGGTGCAGATGAACCGCGCCCAGGCCGAGAAGGCGCGGGACATGTACCTCGGGCTGCAGCGCGAGGCGCAGCGCGAGATGGTCGAACTCAACTCGCGCATCATGAACGTGCGCACACTCCGCGAGCGGCAGGCGCTCGTCGAAGCCAACCTCCAGCGGGCCCGCGAGCGGCTCGAAGCGCTTCGCGTCGAGAAGAGCCAGGGGCGCAGCGGCCGCGTGAGCATCGCGCAGTACGGCGACCTGCCCCTCGCGCCGAGCAAGGACCGGCGCATCGCGCTGGCGGGCGTCGGCGCGCTGGGCGGCGCGGGCGCGGGGTTCGCGCTCGTGTTCCTGCTCTCGTTCCTCGACCGCTCGTACCGCTACACGGACGAGGTCGAGCGCATCGGCTTCGACGCCCCGCTCCTCGGCGCCCTGCCCGAACTGGGCAACGCCGATCCGGAGCAGGAGGAGATCGCCGCGCTCAGCGTCCACCACCTGCGCAACATGGTGCTCCTGCACCCGCCGATGGACGTGCCCGATCCAAAGGTCTACACGATCACCAGCGCCGGCGCTGGCGACGGCAAGACGAGTCTCGCGCTCTCGCTTGGCATGTCGTTCGCCGCGTCGGGTATGCGCACCGCCATCATCGACGCCGACCTGCTCGGGCGCGGGCTTACCCGCTCGCTGCAGATGGACGGCGTGGCGGGCCTGTCGGAGGCGCTGGAAACATCGGACGCCGAAGCGTCGTTCCACGAGACGAGTTTCACGAACCTTTGGGCGATGCCCGCGGGTCGCAGCGGCGGCATCGAGCCCGAGCGCCTCAACAAGCGTGATCTGGCCCGCATCACCAACACAGCGCGCGACCGCTTCGACACCGTGCTCATCGACACGGGGCCGCTGCTCGGTTCGCTCGAGGCCAACCTGGTCGCGGGCCTGTCCGACGCCGTCGTGCTGGTGATCTCGCGCGGCCAGGACAGCAAACTCGTCAACGCCTGCATCCAGCGTCTGCGCCGCATCGGCGTGCACTGCTCGGGCGTGGTGTTCAACCGGGCCGAAGTCGACGACTTCGAGCGCAGTTTCGCCGCCGGGAGCGTCTCGAGCGTTCGCTCGACGCGTTCTCGTCGCCCCGAGGAGGCGCAGGGCGAGGACCGCTCGGCCGAGCGCGGACTGGTGCGCGCACTCTCTACGTCCGATGAGCCACGCAAG
>JBQLZI010000100.1:0-8732 GCA_052168195.1 Phycisphaerales bacterium | reverse complement strand
TGCGCCGCGAGTTCCACCCGCGCCACGTCGCCCAGACGCACGCGCTGCACGCCGTCGCCCCGGATCACCAGACGCTCGAACTCGTCGGGCTCGGTCAGGCGCGACAGCGCCCGCACCGAGAACTCGCGCAGTTTGCTCTCGATCCGCCCCGCGGGCAGTTCCACGTTCTCCGCCTCGAGCCGGCTCGAGACGTCGTCGACGGTGACGCCGCGCGCCGCCATCGCCTCGCGGTCGAGCCAGATCCGCACCGCGTAGCGTCGCTCCCCGCCGATGCGCACCCGTGACACGCCGTCGAGCAGCGAGATCCGCTCCACCAGCGTCCTGTCGACGTAATCGGTCAGTTCCAGCGCGTTCAGCGTGTCGCTCGTGATGCTCAGCCACATGATCGGGCTCGAATCACTGCTCGACTTGCGCACCTCCGGCTCGACGATGTCCTCGGGCAGATCCTCGCGCGCGCCGGCCACCGCGTCGCGCACGTCCGCCGCCGCGAGATCCAGATCGCGGCTGAGCTGGAACTCCACATCGATATCCGACTCGCCGTCCGTGCTCTGCGACTCGATCGTGCGGACGCCCTCGATGCCGCTGAGACGGTCGATGAGACGCTTGGTGATCTCCGCGTCCACGATGTCCGCCGACGCGCCGCGGTACACCGTGTTGACCGACACCACCGGCTGGTCCACGTCCGGGTATTGCCGCACTTCGAGGCGCAGCATCGCGACGACGCCCAGCACCACAAGCACGACGCTCATCACGCCCGCGAAGACCGGCCGCTTGACCGAGACCACGGAGAGGCGCATCAGCGTGCCGCTCCCGAGGCCCCCGACGCCGGCGCATCATCCGTCGGCGCGGACGCCGCGGCCCCCGCGGCTCCTCGTTCGATCGTCCCGAGCAGCGACCGCTCCTCAGCCGTCGGTCCCGCCCGGTCGTAGCGCTCCGCGAACACGCCGATCCAGCCGGGCTGATCGCGCATCGCCGCGCCCACTTCCACGCCCAGCACCTCGAGTTCGTCGTCCACGCTCGCGTCGACCAGCACGCCGTCGCGCACCCGCTGCAGTCCCTGCGTCACCACGCGGTCCCCCGCGTCCACCCCGCGCACGACTTCGACCACGCCCGGCACGCGCTCGCCCAGTTCCACCCGGGTCCGCCACGCGCGCCCCTCGCGGATCAGGAACACATCCGACCTCGCGCCCTCGCGCAGCACCGCGCTCTCGGGGATCAGCACCGCGTCGGGCTTCTCACCCACGACGAGTTCGACGCTCAGGAACATGCCGGGGCGCAGCGCGCCGTCCGGGTTGGGGATCAACGCGTACACCTCGACCGTGCGCGTCGCCGCATCGACGGACGAGCCCGTCACCTTCAGCGCGCCCTCGAACACGCGATCCGGGAACGCCGACGACGTCGCCGTCACCCGTGCGCCCACCCGCATCGCCGCAAGGTAAACCTCGGGCGCGGAGAACACGACCTCGATCGGGTCCACCGAACGCAGTTCCGCGATCGCGTCCCCGGGGTTCACCAGCGCCCCCGCACTCACCAGCCGCCGACCGACGCGGCCCTCGAACGGCGCCTCGATCGTGTGATCCTCAACCACCCGCCGCGCGCGCTCGACCTCGGCCTCCGCCTCCGCCAGCTGCGTCCGCGCGTTGTCGACCTCGCTCTGATTGCTCGCGCCAGCCCGGAACGCGTCCACCGTCCGCCGGTGCTGGAGTTCGAGCCGCTCCATCCGCGCCGTCGCCGCCTGCAGATCCGCCGTCGCGAGCGACGCGTCCAGTTGCGCCAGCACCTGCCCGCGATCCACGTACGCCTCGTCGGAGAAACCCAGCGACTCGACCCGCGCCGAGACTTCGCTGGTCACCGTGACCGCGTCGACCGCCCGGGTCGTGCCGACCGCCCGCACCCGCACGTCAATGGGGCTCGACCACGCCTCGACATACCGCACCACCGCGGTGGGCTCGCTCGCGGCCTGCGTTGTCTCGCTCCCCGACTCGCTCCCAAACCGGTCACACCCGGCCGCCGCGAACCAGAGCGCACCGAGTGCGCAACAGAAGGCCGAGCGACGGAGTCGAGCGTGTTGGTCTGGCATGCGTCTGTATTCTCTGCAAGGGCACGGGGTAGATCGACCCGACCCGCCCAGCGGATGCAGCCGAACTCGGCCCGCACGCCGGAAACAAGGCCCCGATCGCGAACATGAAACCGCGGACCGCCCCTTCCGGGGCCGCCCGCGGGTGAAAGTTCTCTTCATCCCGATCAGCGACGGCGTCGCAGCGCGATCAGCCCCGCGCCGCCCAGCACCGCGACAGCGCCCGGCGCGGGAACCGTGAACGTCACGGTCGGCGCCGGCCCGTCGAACGCGAGGATCGTGCTCGATCCCGGCACACCCACGCCCCAACTGCTCGCGAAGTCCATCGTCGGGCTCGTGAACAGCAGCCGGACCTGCTCGCCGGCGTTGATCCGGTCAACGAGCGTCGAACCGATCGACGAAAGGTCGAGGTCGAACGACACGTCCTGCGTGCCACGATCGAGCGTCGTCGATCCCACGAGCGTGAGATCGCTGAACTGCGAACCCAGACCGTTCGGCGAACCGGTGTCCCACACGAACCCGTTGGACGAGTCCAGCACGTCGCGCGAGTCGGTCGTGAAAAACACCTGCAGTTCGCCGCCCTCGATCACGCTCGGCACATCCTGCCCGGTGATCGGCACCGCGCCGAACAGGTCCACACGCACCGACTGGAGTTGCGACACCGAGCCGGCGAACAGCGAGCCGCCATCGATGTTGAACGCGGTCCACAGCCCGTAGTTTCGATCTGACGGGTTCGGGTTGCTCCCGTTCACCTGGAACCGCGACTCGGTCGCGTTGCGCCGCGTCGGGCCGAACAGCCCCTCGCCCACGGTGTGAATCGAGAAGTCGTCGAGCCCGGTGACGGTCGCGCTCTGCGCGAGCGCCGCGGCGGGGGTCACGGACAGACCGGCGAAAATGCACAACAGACGCTTCATGTCTCTATCTCCTTGGCAAACAGACGCGCCGCCTCCGAGTTTGCGGGCGGCAGTGCGCCGCGTGTTCGGACCAGAAGCGCACACGGTTGCACGCGCAACGACAAAGCGGGACGACGCGCGCCGCGCCGTCCCGCCGTGTTCGGTCGCTGCTCGCGCAGCCCGCTCAGTTCTGCCGGAGGATGCGCCCCTCGCCGCCCTCGCGGTAATCCACGGGGAGAATCACCCCGTCAAGCCCGACCTGGATGTAGTTGCGCAGCGCCTGCTGGTACGTCACGCCCAGCGTCGTGAACGGCAGGCCGCGGAACGGGTACTGGTCGCCGCCCGCCGCGAGGAACGACGAGATCGCCACGTCCACCGTCCCGGCGCCGTCGACCACCTCGCCGTCGAGCACGATCGCGCGCCCGTCAAAGAGGATCGCCGTCTTCACCCGGTTGCCCGGGGTGACGACGTTGCCGTCGTTGTCAACAACCTGCGCCGTGCCGATCGCGTCGTACTCGAGGAAAAGGCCCGCGATCTGGCCGAACCGGCCGTCGACGTTCGCGACGCGCGACACGCAGTTCTCGAGGATCTCCTTGAACTGCGCCGCGGGCACGTCCTCGACGACCGCGACGAAGTTGCCGAAGGGCGCGATCCCGAACGTGTCGAGAGCGCTCAGCACTCCCGGCTGCAGCACGCTGTCATTGCGAATGCCGCCGCCGTTCTGGAACGCCACATCAGGCGAGTCCACGCTGAACGCCGCCGCGAGGCGACGCGCCTGCCAGAGTTGCGAGTCCGCCACAAGATTGCCCAAGTTGGTCTCGGTCGTGCGGACGTTCGCGCGCACGCCGTCGAGCGCGACCATCGACACGCCGACCGGTGTGTTCGCCAGACCCTGCAGGCCCGCCTGCACCGGGTCGACCACCTGCATCTGCACGTCCGGATCGGGCATGACCGCGTCGGCGCCGACACCCGACACGCGCACCGGACCCGAGATCGAATCGACCGCGATCAGGTTGCCGTCGACGTCGAAGCCGACGACGAGGCGGCCGACATATCGGTAATCGCCCGACGTCGTCACGACGGGCACGCTGCGCCCGTCCGCGTCGGTCGCGGTGCGCGGGTAGCCCGTGCCGCCCAGCGGCGTCGCGTTGGGGGTGTCGCCCGGGACCAGCAGATCGCCAGGGTTCGCCAGCAGTTCACCGCCGCCGCCGCCGATGATCAGATCGACGTCGCGGAGCATGGGCGCGAGCGCAAACTCTTCGCTGAGGCCCTGCAGGTGGCTCGTAAGGATGACGATCTCGACGCCCTGCGCGGTGAGCGCGTCGACCTCGGCCTGGATCGCGGCCGCGAGGTTCGCATCGATGATGGTGTTCCGCGGGCTGCTCACGAAGGGAAGACTCGGCGTGGTCGCGCCCACGATGCCGACCTGCCGGCCCTCGACCGTCACGACCGTGCTCTTGGCGACCCGGCCCTGGTTCACCAGCGCGAGCATGTTCGGCTCGTTGCTGAAATCCAGATTGGCGCTGACGAACTTCGCGTTCCCCGTGAACCCTTCGATGAACTGCGCAAGCACATCAGGCCCGAAGTCGAACTCGTGGTTGCCGATCGCGAACGCGTCGTAGCCGATCAGGTCGAGCGCGACCGTGTCGAAGAACGGCACGCCGCCGTCGAGCGAGAGCGAGAACTCGGGGCCCGCGAGGAAGTTGTCGCCCGAGGAGATGAGCACCGAGCCGGTGTCGGCGCCGCCCATCGGGTACAACTGCGCGAAAGCACGAAGGTCATCGACGACCGTGGCGAACCGGGCCACGCCGCCGAAATCCGCCAGCGCGCCCGAACCCGCGTTCACGAGTTGGGACTCGCCGTCGTTGTTGTGCAGGACGTGCAGCCAGAAATCGGCCTGCGGCACGCCGCGCGTCTTCGACGACGCCGGCGGCGCCACGCGCGAGCTGCGCAGGACCTCGCCCTGGCCGGTGGACGGGACGGCGCCCGCGTTGGAATTGCCGTGCTGCAGACCAACCTGCGCAAACGCGCCGGCGGCCATCGCGAGCGTCGCGCTCGCCGAAAGGATCATGCGAAGATGCATGGGATGCTCCTGAATCTGGATCGCCCTGCGGTGCGCCGCGGGCGTGAGTGTTCGTGTGGATCAGAACGCGAAAGAACCGGCGTGATCAGGCGCGCCGACGCCGCGACGCGAACGCCGCGCCGAGCCCGAGCAGCGCGCCGACGCCCGGAGCGGGGATGACCGCGAGGCCGCTGAAGCCCTCGACGCCCGTCGACCCGACGAGCGACAGACCGGAGTTGAGATCGAGCGTGTACAGCGAGTCGTTCAGCACGACGAAGGTCTCCCCCGTGTCGGCGTCGTGGTCGGCGCCGCCGAGGTTGCTCGCGTCGTTCACACCCGCGCTCAGGAGCACGCTCGCCGCGCCCGTCCCGAGGTCGAACGAGACGATCGAGTCGTCGTTCCCGCCGTTGTGCGCGTAGCCGATCAGTTGCCCGCCATTCGGGTTCGGCACGAACACGAGGCCCGACACGTCGTTCGCGGCCGCGCCGATCGATCCCACGCCGACGAACGCGCCGGTGGTCTGATCGATCGTGCCCAGGACGCCCGCGTTCACGCTCCACAGCGTGCCCGTCGGGTCGAAGGCAAGATCACCCTCCGGCACGATGCCGAACGAGTCGAACGCCAGCGTCGCCTCGCCCGTCGCGACGTTGATGGTGTAGAGGTCCGCGCCGGCGGTGTAGCCAAACAGCGCGGCGCCGCTCCACGCAAGGCCGACGAAATCGCCGACCCCGGTGTCGCCGATCGACGTCGCCGCCCCGGTGGCCGAGTCGATCGCGTACAGCGTCTGGGTGGAGAACTGGTCGAACGACGCGACGCCGACGAGCACGCCCGCCTGCGAGACCGACGCGAGCGCAGCGATCGCCGCGGCTCCGTGAAGAACCTTCATACGAACCTCCGTGGGTTGAATCTCTCTGACCTGTGCGCAGCCGTTGCGCGGCTATGGACGGAACGTAGCACACCCGCCGCCCGCCGACGCTTCACGCACGGTCAAGATTCCGTGTGCAAACCGTGAAGACATCCCCGGTCCGCGGTCACTCGCCCGCGGACAGGCGCGTCACCCGCCCGAACTCGCGGCGGGCGGTCTCTTCCAGCAGGGGCACGCGCACGAACTCGCCCCGCACGAACAGCGGCCACTGATCGAGGTAGTTCACGCTCCCGAGATGCCCGTCCTGGCCTCCGATGAGCACGAAGTCGTTCGCGTCCGGATCAGACAGGTCCGACACATGGCGCGAGTTCGTCCCGTACTGCACGCCGTGCACGCCGTCGACGACAGAATGCGCGGTCTTGAACACCGTGCCGGTGCTCCCGCCCACCCCCTGCTCGCCGAACCGGTACGACACGCCGATCAGCGGCGCCGCGCCCGCCGGGTGCCTCAGACGCAGCCGATGCATCTCGCCCCACGCGACGAGCGGCGCCTCGGCCGTATCCACCGACGCGGCCGCAGCCACGAGATCCTCGCGGGTGATCGCGCCGCGCTCGATCTCCTCGCGCACGAAGTCATGCACGGCCTGCGAGCCCGCGACATTGCCCGCGATCCGGCCTCCCCACTCGCGCGCGACGGCCGAGGTGATGACCGCGTGCAGCACACGCTGATAGGCCGAGGCGCCGAGCGAATCGACCGCGTACTCCCCGTCCCACTTCGCGATGACGCCAGCCGCCGGAGAGTCGTTCTCTCCGAGCACCGCGAGCATCGCGTCGGCGTTCCTCCGGCTTGCTTTCGAGAACACATCGCGCTGGAAGCGCTTCATGTCGTCGGCTCTCAGCGTGCCGCCCGCGCCGAGCAGGTCGCGGAGCCGGTCGAGCCGGTCGTTCCAGTTGCCCGTGACCACGATCGGCGGGTCGAGCAGCGTTGGCGTGTTGTTCGCCGACACGAGGAACCCCGCGTCGGGGTTGTACGCGTACGGAAGGTCCGGGCTCTTGATCCTGGTTTCCCAGCGGTATTCCGGCCCGTTCGCGGGAACCAGCACCGCCCTGGCCGCGCGTCCCGCGGCGGGGACGAACTCGACGGCCATCACCTGCCCGATGTTGCCCTCCACGTCCGCGTACAGGAAGTTCTGCCCGCCGGTCGCGAAGGTCTCGAACGCCGCGCGGAACTCCTCGAAGTCCGACGCGCGCGAGACGCGGTAGAACGCGGTCGCCTCGTCGCTCGGCTCGTGCCCGCGCCACTTGATCGCCGACGGCGGAAGCCCAAAGTTCCGCAGGTACGGCGCCTCGCTGATGAGCGGCCCGAGCGGCGTGTCGGTGATCGTCGCGGTCGCGTCGAACCACAACCGCGTCCCGATCGTCTCCGTGCGCGTCACGAACGCGGATTCGTCCAGCGATGACACGTCGAACAGCGTGCTGCCCACCGCCTGCATGTTCGTCCCGCCCCAGGCGATCGTCTCGTTGCGCCCCACCAGCACGAACGGCAGCCCCGGGAACGTCATGCCCACCGCCGCGTGCGTCGGCGTGCGGTACGCCACGAGGCACCACAGGTTCGGCTGCTGGATGCCCAGATGCGGGTCGTTCGCGATCAGCGCGGCGCCGCTTCCCGTGCGCGAACCCGCGACCACCCACGAGTTGCTGCCCGACTTCGAATAGTCGAACAGCGGATCGATCGGCGTGGGCGTGCCGGGGCCGAAACTCGGCGTCGCGTGCTCGTGGAACGACTGGATCCGTGCGCGATACTCCGCCCACTTCGGGTCGTCGCGCAGCGAGAAGAACGTGAACCACCGGCCCCAGTTGATGTCCACGCAGGCCAGCCGCCCGATCGACAGCGTGTCCGCCACGGTCCACGGCTCGTCGAGCGAGATCCCAAGCAGGCGCAACTCGTGCGGTCGCGCGCGCAGCCGATCGCGGTACTCGTTCACGCCGTCCACGTAGCGTTCGAGCCAGGCGCGCGTGTCGTCGGGGAGCGACGCTTCGATCTCCGGCACCGCCTTGTCGATGTCGAGCGTGCGCAGCGCGGCGTCGATGTCGTTCGCGAACGGTCCGGCCATCTCCGAGAGTCGGCCCTGCGCCACGCGCTTCAGGAACTCCATCTGCCCGAGCCGCAGGTGCGCGTGCACCAGGCCGATCGCGAAGGCCGCGTCGGCGTCGGACTGCGCCACGATGTACGGCACCGCGTGGTCGTTCCAGAGAATCTCGACATCGTGCTCGAGCGGCAGACCCTGTGCGGGGATCCGCTCCAACCGATCATCGAGCGAGATGGAGTTGGGCGCGGGCGGCAGGCCCACGCAACTCGCCGCCACTCCCACGACCGTCAGGCCGGCGAGTACCGGGATGCCCGCCACGAGGGCTGCGGCCCTTCTCAGCCACCGGCGCTTGGGCGATGTTCGAGTCAGGCGGCCGTCGATTGATTTTTCTTCAGACATCCCGCCTCCGTTCGTCCGCTCGCCTGTACCAGATTCGTTCACGGGGTTCCCCGCGGCTCAGCGGCCGCGGCCCCGCGATTCCGAGGACCACAGGGAGACCCTAGACATGCCGATCCGTCCCGCCGCCGCAGCCGCGTTTCTTGCGTCGTTCGTTTGCGTCGATTTCGCCCAGGCGCGCGAACTGCTCGTGACCTCTTTCTTCAACTCCTCGCTCGTGCGGTTCGACGCCGACACGGGCGAGCGGCTCGGCACGATCGGCGGCCGACCCGAGATCGCCCGCCCCCTCGCGTCGCGCATCGGGCCGGACGGCCTGCTCTACGTCGCCTCGGAACTCAACAACCGCATCC
>JBQLZI010000099.1:0-8869 GCA_052168195.1 Phycisphaerales bacterium | reverse complement strand
CCATGCTCGACACCCTCGTCCCCACCGGCGCCGACACATCCATCTACAACCGCCACCTCCGCGACGGCGAAGCCATGCTCGACGCGCAGCGCTGGTTCGACGCCGAAGAGGCCTTCACCCGCGCCATCAACCGCCGCTCGGGCGACCCGATCGCCTCCGCCGGGCGCATCAGCGCGCAACTCGGCGCGAGCATGTACCTCTCCGCAGCGGTGAACCTCCGCACGCTCTTCAGCGCGCACCCCGAGATGGCCGCCGCCCGCTTCCGCGAGGGACTCTTCCTCTCGGGCGACCGGCTCGACCAGGTCGTCCGCTACCTGCGTGACGAATCGCAGAAGGAGCGCCCCTTCGCGCGCGACGCCGCGCTGCTCCTCGCGTACATCGGCTACCAGACCGACGACACGCGCGAGGTCCGCAACGCCTTCGCCGCGTACGACCGCAACGCGATGAACCTCGCCGCCGAGCCCGACCCGCTCGTCGAGATGCTCAAGGGCGCATGGCTCGACGCGCCGGAGCGACGGGCCGGCAACCGCTGACGCGCCAAAGATTGGGCGTCCGCCTCGACGCGCATGAACCAGGAACGCCTCTCGATCACCGACTTCCTCACCGACGGCTCCCTCGCCGCGCTGTGCGAAGTCGCCACCGCGATCACGCGCCGCACCGTCCGGCTCCGCGATCCCGACGAGCGGCTCATCCTCACCCGCCAGCCCGACGAGGCCAACGCCGCGCCCTGGCAGATCCGCGACAACGACGCGACGCCCGAACGCGCCGCGGCCGTCGCGGGACGCGCCGGGCTCGCCGCCAGCGTCCGCGTCACCCCCTCCTTCGTCGCCCCCATCGTCGTCGACGGCGAGGTCATCGGCTCCTTTTCCGTTGATCCGCCCGATCCCGACATCGAGGCTGGGGTCCCCGAGCCCGAGGTCCAGCGCTTCGCCGTGCTCCTCGCCGCCCTCGCCTCCGAGGTGTGCGAGAGCGCCTTCCAGCAGCGCGAGCGCAACGAAGAACTCGCCGCGCTCCTCAAACTCTCCTCCATGCTCGTCGCCGCGGGCGACGCCGACGAGACCCTCGCCACCGCGCTCCACGCCGCCGTCGAACTCCTCGGCGCCGACGCCGGGACCATCCGCACGCTCGACGAGTCGCGCGAGAACCTCGTCCTCCGCGCCTACACCGGGCTCTCCGACGAGTACATCGCCTCCGCCGCCGTCCTCCCCGCCGCCCAGGCCCTCGATCCCGATGAGTTCCGCGGCGGGGTGGTCTGCATCCCCGACCTGCCCACCGACGCGCGCACCATCAAGCGCCCCGCGATCAAGAGCGAGGGGCTCCGCTCGCTCATCAGCGCGGGGCTCGCGTTCCGCGGGCGCCCGCTGGGCGTGATGCGCCTCTACACCCGCGCGCCCCGCGAGTTCACCGACCGCGAACGCTCGCTGCTCAAGTCGATCGCGCAGCACTCCTCGACCGCCGTCGCCAGCACGCAACTCATCGAGACCGAACTCGATCACCGGCGCATGCTCCGCCAGGTGCAACTCGCCGCGCAGGTGCAGGGACGCATGCTCCCGCGCACCGCGCCCGAGATCCCGAACCTCGACATCGCCGCCCGCCACCTCCCCTCGCTCGAACTCTCGGGCGACTTCTACGACCTACTCGACCTCGCCGACCTGCGCACCGACCAGCGCGCCGACGCGTCGGGCCCGCGCCGGCTCGGCCTGCTCATCGGCGACGTGGTGGGCAAGGGCGTCGCCGCCGCCCTCCTCATGGCCAGCGTCCGCGCCTCGCTCCGCGCCCACGTGCAGGACCTGCCCGACCTCGACGAGGTCATGAACCGCGTCAACGCCGCCATGTGCCGCGACACCCTCGAGTCCGAGTTCGCCACCGTGTTCTACGGCGTGCTCGACGCGTCAACGCTCCGCCTCACCTACTGCAACGCGGGGCACGACTTCCCCTTCGTCGTCCGCGCCCGCGCCGACGGCCCGCCCCGCGAGATCGACATCGACGAACTCTCCACCGGCGGCATGGTCATCGGCGTCGACGGCAGCCAGCGATACCAGTCCGCGTCCTTCGACCTGCGGCTGGGCGACACGCTCATCATGTACACTGACGGGCTGTCCGACACGATGGCGTTCGACGGCCACCGCTTCACCAAGAAGCGCATCCGCAAGGCCGCCATCCAGGCGATCCAGAGCGATCCCGACGCGTCCGCCGACGCCGTCGCCGACCACATCATCTGGGAAAACCGCCGCTTCGCCGGGCTCAACGAACGCACCGACGACACGACGCTCATCGTGCTCCGCGTGCGTCCGTAAACAACCCCGCTGCGCTCACCGTTTCCCCGCGGCGTCGCGCAGCAGCGCCAGCAACTGCTCGGCGGGAATCGCGCCGACCTCGTTGAGCAGCACCCGCCCGTCCGAGGTCATCAGCGTCGTCTGCGGGATGCCGCCGACGTTCAGCGCCTGCGCGTCGGACCGGTTGTGATCAACATCGACGTACACCGGCGTCGTGTTCGCGCGCACCCACTCCTCCACCGCGGGATCGACCAGCGCCGTGCGCTTGTAGTGCTGGCACGGCGGGCACCAGTCCGCGGTCGCGAACGCGAAGATAAGCCCGTCCTCCCCCGCCGCGGCCTGCGCGTCCGCGATCGTCGTGATCCCCGCGTCGAACATCGCCGGCGTCGACGCGACACTGCCCGCGTTCGAGCGCACGAACAGGTACCCCATCGCCGCGACCGCGACCGCGGCGAGCACCGCCGCCATCACGCCCCACCCGCCCGTCGGGCGCCGTTCCTCATCCGTGTGGTGCTCGACTCGATCCTGCATCGCGAACTCCTTAGGCCCGTCGTGATGGGCCTCCTCTAAAACGTGGCCCAGCGGACGGTTGTTCCCCCCGCGCGGTTCTCGGACCGTCGCGGCGCGCGGCTGTGCGCTCTGCATGGCCCGCGACGATCAACCGCCCGCGCCTCGCGACCGTCGATGAACGACCCCTCATCGCCGGGAGCATCCCGGCCGATGACGCGCGCGTGGAACACGATCCAGCCATCCAGGGGCACGCCCGGCCGACCGACCAGCCGGCGGGCGTGAAGGAGACCGTCCGCGGCCACACCGGCCGCGACGCCGCCGATCCGGGCGAACGCCGCGACGCCGACCGCCTCAAGACCGTCGGCGTCTCCTGCAATCGCGGACGCGTCGTCGACCTCTCCACCCGCGGCATGCGCCTGCGCACGTGGCGACGCTGGAAGTCCGGGCAACGCCGCCTCGTCACCCTCTTCGACGAGACCGCCCGGGTCACTCTTGAGGCCAAGTGCGTCTGGGTCCGCCCGACGGGCGCCTTCACCCGCGTGGTGGGGCTGTGCTTCGAGCACGCCGTCCCCGAGCAGGAGCGCGCCCTCGCGCAACTCGCTGAGACGCACAACGGCGCGGTGGGCATGATCCGCATGGTGGGGAAGACAATCAGCCCCCGTCAGGCCGCATGACTCCCGCCGTGTGCGCAATTACAGCTTCTTGAGCGCACCCACCAGCGTGTCGATGTGCTCGTTCGTGTGGGCCGCGCTGATCTGCACACGCAGGCGCGCCTCGCCCTCCGGCACCACGGGGTAGCCAAACCCGATCACGAACACGCCCAGTTCCAGCAGCCGCTTGCTCATCGCGATCGCCTTCGCCGTGTCGTGCACGATGATCGGGCAGATCGCCGTGGGCGATTCGAGCACGTCGAAGCCGGCCTCCTTGATCTTCTTCCGCGCATACGCGGTGTTGTCGCGGAGGCGCTGCACACGCTGGGGCTCGCGCATCAGGATCTCGATCGCTTTATCCGCGCTGCACGCCACTGTCACGGGCAGCGCGTTGCTGAACAGCGTCGGGCGCCCGCGCTGCACGATCAGTTCGCAGCCGTCTTTCGCGCCGGCGATGTACCCGCCCGCGCCGCCGCCCAGCGCCTTGCCCAGCGTGCCCGTGAAGAAGTCGATGTCGGCGCCGCCCATGCCCTGGTGCTCGTGGACGCCGCGCCCGGTCTTGCCCATCACGCCCGTGCCGTGGGAATCGTCGACGATCAGCAGCGCGCCGAACTCGTCGCAGAGCGCGCGCAGCGCGGGCAGATCGGCGATGTCGCCCTCCATGCTGAACACGCCGTCGGTGCAGACCCACACCACGCCGTCGAACTCCGGATCGGCTTTCGCCGCTTCGAGTTTCTTCCGCAGGTCGTCCAGATCGTTGTGCTTGTAGACGCCCTTGCGCAGGCCCTTCTTGATGACCGCCGCGAGACGCACGCCATCGATGATCGACGCGTGGTTGAGTTCGTCGCTGAGGATCAGATCGCCCGGCTCGCAGAACGTCGGGAAGATCGCTTCGTTCGCGTTCCAGCAACTCACGAAGGTGTACGACGCCTCGACGCCCAGGAACTCCGCGATCCGCGCCTCGAGCCGGTGATGGGGCTCGAACGTGCCGCAGATGAACCGCACGCTCGCGGTGCCCGCGCCGTACTGCTCGAGCCCCTTGTGCCCGGCTTCCACCACCTCGGGATGATCCGCGAGCCCCAGGTAGTTGTTCGAGCAGAAGCACAGGCACTCGCCGTACTCCTTCAGGTTCACCACCGGGCCCATCGGACCTTCGAGGGTTTGCAGACGCTTGTACTGCCCGCCCTTCTCGAGCGATTCCAGGATCTCCCGCGTGCGGGTGTAGAACGGGCTGCGCTTCCGCTGCGCGGCGGAGGTGCTTGACTGCGCGGGGGCCTGGGACATCTCGATACTCCTCACAATCGGGCGGAACTGGCGTCACCAAGTCTACCGCCGAGCGGGAAGCACCGGCCGCCTACCATCGCCGCGATGGCCTCACCCCACTCCAGCGCCTCGGACCTCGACGCCCGCGTCGTCTCCATCGGCACGCTCGATGCCAACCCCTTCTGGAACGAACGCGCCCCCGTGCGCACCGGGCACGCCACCACCACGCTCATCCGTTCGGGCGACAAGGTCATCCTCGTCGACCCCGGGCTCCCGGCGCCCGCGCTCGTTGCGCGTCTGCACGAACGCAGCGGCCTGCGGCCGGGCGCGATCACGCACATCTTCCTGACGTCCTTCCACCCGCACACGCGACGCGCGCTCAGCGCCTTCCCCGACGCCACGTGGTGGGTAAGCGAAGCCGAGCGCGAGGCCGTCGGCGTGCCCCTCGCCACCGCGCTCCGCGGCGCGATGGACGAGGGCGACCACGACACCGTGGAGGCGCTCAAGCAGGACGTCGCGATGCTCCAGCGCTGCGCGCCCGCGCCGGACGAACTCGCCGACCGCGTCTCGCTCTTCCCGCTCCCCGGGGTCACCCCGGGCACGACCGGGGTGCTCGTGGCGCAGGCCCAGCACACGCTCCTGCTCGCTGGCGACGCCATCCCCACCTTCGAGCACCTCGCGCAGGGGCAGGCGCCCAAGGGCGCGATGGACGTCGACCGGGCGCGCGAGAGTCTCGTCGAAGCCATCGAGATCGCGGATCTCATCATCCCCGGGCGCGACAACCTCGTGATCAACCCGGTGAAACGCCCGTTCTGAACCACTCCCCTCCCACTCGTGGGAGGGGTGAGGGGGAGGGCACATCCGCGCGGCGCGAACAATCGCCCCGCTGAATCGGGTATCGTCGGGTATGCCGACCCTCACCCGTCGTGCGTTCGCCGCCGCGCTCCTCGCCGCCTGCCCGCTCGCGTTCGCGCAGCCCGAGAGCCAGCCGCAGCAGTCTCAGGACGCGCCGCCCGCCTTCGACCTCTCCAAACTTCCCGCGCCCGTGCTGCTGGGCCTGCGCGCCGAAACCGTCCGGCGCTCGACCCCCGTCGTCGAGGACGTCGTGATCGTGCCCTCGCGCGAAGCATTCGTCGACGCGCTCAGCCGCTGGACCACCAAAGCCCGGTTCCCCATCCTGCTCGACGACGAAACGCCCGAGGCCCGCGAGAACATCGCCCGCTTCGTGCGCGCCTTCAAGCCCAAGCGCGTGCTCCGCTGGGAAGGCGAGAACGTCGTGTGGGCGCAGTCGATCGAGGCCCAGCGCCAGATCATGGCCGACGCCGTCGCGAAGGCGTGGGGCGCGGACGATTTCGCGTCGCTCCCCTCCGCGTGGAACGAAGTGAAGTTCGTCCCGCCGGGCGTGGTCATCCTTTCCGAAAGCGACCCGCTCTGCCTCGGGGGCCTCGCCCTGGCCGCCGGGCGCGGCCAGATCCCGCTCTGGCTCACCCGCAACGCGGACAGCGACCTGCCTGCCGAGTTCTCCGGCGAACTCAGCGCGGAGCAGGCCTCCGCCTTCCGCGCGGAGATCGAACGCCAACTCGATCAGGTCGGCCTTCCCTGGAACGAACTGGGCGACACCATCGACGTGCTCACCATCGCCGTCACCATGCCCGGGCGCATCTCGTCCGAACTCGGGCGCAGCAACCGCACCAGCCCGATCGTCGCGCTGAGCGACTACCTCGGACGCGGCGCCGACGGCGACCGCTACGCCTTCACCGGGCTCCTCGTCGGCGACGAGCAGCAGGCCGCCTACGCCTCGATGTGCTCCCTCTTTCTCCAGCCGAGCAAGGCCTGGATGTTCAACGGCTACAAGGCCGACGGCGTCTTCGGCAACTACGACCCCACCCCCGCCCGCCAGCCGCTCGCCGACGCAGGCATCGAGCCCACCATCGACGTCGCGCCCTTCTCGGGCGTGCAGCACTGGCGCCGCCGCGCGATGCGCGGCATCGACGCCGGCTTCATCCACGTGAACTCCAGCGGCATGGCGCGCAACTTCAACCTCAACCCCGGCGCCGCGACCAGCGCCGAGATCCCCGTGCTCAACGCGCCAGCGATCGTTCATTTCGTGCATTCCTTCAGCGCGCAGAACGTCGGCGACAGGCGCACCATCGCGCGCCGCTTCCTCGACCACGGCGCCTACGCCTACGTCGGCTCCGTCGACGAGCCCTTCCTCACCGCGTTCCAGCCCCCCGAGCAACTCCTCCGACGCATGTTCGCCCGCGCCCCGCTCGGCGCCGCGGCCCGCCACGACTCCGCGCCCATCTGGAAGATCAACATCTACGGCGACCCGCTCACCAGCATCGGCGAACCCGCGCCCCGGGCCGAGGAGAGCGCCGACCTGCCCGGCGCAACAACGCTCGATTCCGCGATGCGCGACGCCCTCCAGAGCCGGGAATTCGCCGTCGCCGCCAACGCGCTCGTGCTGCTCGGTCGCGACGCCGACGCCGTGCGCCTCTACAACGCCGTGCGCACCAACCCCGACAGTTCGGTGCCGCCGGCGCTCGCCGAGGCCGCGTTCTCCGCGTTATTCCGCACAGGCGATCGCGAGGCGCTCGTCCACGCCGCGAGCGTGATCCCCGCGCGAACGATGCGCAACTCCCCGATGCTGGACATGCTCTGGGCCGCGCTCGTGCCCGCCTCCTCGTTCGAGACGCCGACGAACGCGTGGGCCGCCGTGCTCCGCGACAACGTCCGCAACTGGAACCTCGTCGAAGACGCCGAGCAGGCCGCCGCCGCGACCGCCGCCGCCCAGGGGCCGCAACTCGCCAGGGCTTTCCTCGAACGCCTGATCAACGACACCGAGAATGAGCGCGGACGCACGAAACTCCGGGAACTGCTCGGGCGTTACTGATCCGCGTCGCCGTTCGCGCGCAGACGCGTGAGCATCGGCGATCCCTGCTGCTTCTTGGCGCGCAGCCGCTCGATCACCATCGGCGGCACCATCGGCGCCAGCACGCTCAGATCGCTGCCCATCGCCGCGATCTGCTTGATCAGACTGCTGCTGGTGTACGCGAACGTCTGCCCGGCGACGATGAAGCACGTCTCCAGCCCGGCGACTTCGCGGTTGGTCACCGCCTGCTGCACCTCGTACTGCAGGTCCGAGAGGTTCCGGATGCCGCGGAGGATCACCGTGGCGCCCGCGTCCCGGGCCGCGTCGACCGTCAGCCCCTGGAACGACCGAACCTCCACCGGCGCGAAACCCGGCTCACGCTTGACCACCCCGTCCACGAGTTGCTGCGCCATCGACACCCGCTCGTCGATGTCGAAGAGCGACTCCTTCCCCGGGTTCCGCCCGACGGCCACGATCAGCCGATCGAACAGCTTCCGCCCACGCTCGACCACGTCGAGGTGCCCGTACGTAAACGGGTCGAAGGAACCGGGATAGATCGCGACGTGCTCGCGCTGGGAGGTCATACGGGGATCGTATCAGACCTTCTCCACAGCCGGGAAATCGACCGCCGAGCGGTGCACGTTGTTGAACGTGTTGGTCAGGTTGGCCAGCGAGACCAGCCCGATCACCTCCACCACCGCCTGATCGTCGAAGCCCGCGTCTTTGAACGCCTTCAACTGGTCGTCCGAGACGTGGCCGCGCGTGTCGACCAGCGACCGCGTGAGCGACGCGAGCGCGCCCAGACGGGCGTCGCCCTCCACGCGCCCCTTCCGCGCCCCGATCGCCTCGGCGTCGGTCAAACCCTGGCTCTTGCCGATCGCGGTGTGCGCGGCCTGGCAGTACTCGCATCCCGCGACGTTCGACGCCGCGAGTTGCACCGCCTCGACTTCCTTCATGCTCAGCGAGATCCCGGCGAGCGCCTGGTTCATCTGCAGGTACATGTTCAGCACGTGGGGCGAATTGGCCATGCCCTTGAAGATGTTGAAGTGCTTGCCGCTCAGCGGGCCGTCGAAGATCTCTTTGGCCTTTCCGGTCGCGGCGGCGGGGTCGATCGTTTGCAGGCGGGGCATTGGGGATTCCTCATCCGGTGGTGCGGGTTGGCTTCATAACGCCGTGGTGTTCTAGGCACGAAGTATCCGCCGACCCGTCTTCACCGTTTCTCCACAAGAACTTCACAGCATCTTCGCCGCCCAAGACTCGATTCCGTCGACGGTTGTGTGTGTAGTAGCACGCGGCCG
>JBQLZI010000098.1:0-8887 GCA_052168195.1 Phycisphaerales bacterium | reverse complement strand
ATTCCGGGGGTTCCGGGGGGTGGGTCGGTCAGTTCGTGTCGCTGCCGTCGATGGATCGGTGGTCGGGGTTCTGGTGGCGCGCCTGCTGGGCGCGGCGTTTGGCTTGCATGAGGCGGGACATCCCGCTCTGTTCGTCGTCGGTCGCGTCGGCGTTCGTGTTCGGGGAGGCGAGGTCGGGCTTGCGTTCGGGCTTCGCGGAGTCGAGGTGCACGTCGCCCGGCGCCGCGGCGTCGGGATCCGCCTCGAACTTGACGGACGCGGTGGACGCGGCGGGTTTCTCGGCGCGCACGGTGCGCGAGCGGGCCTTCTCTCGCGCGGAGCGCAGGGCGTCGACCTGGGCCTCGCTCTTCTGGGTCTCGCGCCGCGTGAACTTCTGCGCGAGTGCGGCGAGGGATTCGCGGTCGATGCGCACGCGGCGCACGGCGACGTCGGTCAGGAACACGCCCAGCGCGAGCAGCGCGAGGGGCAGCCAGATCGATCGCGACGCGACGGCGCGGGGCAGGCCCTCGCGCGCGAAGAGATCATCGAGGTCCGGGTCGCCCGTCAGCACGCGCCCGCCCGCGGCCTGCGCGACGCGCTCCAGCAGCGCGGCGTTGCTGGTCAGCGTGCGGCTCTCAGCGGCCTGCGGCTTGACGATCGCCGCCTGCACGCTGCCGCGGTCGGCGAGTCGCTCGCGGCCTTCGGGGTCGGCGTCGAGCGTGCCGGTTGCGTCGTACTGGATGTTGAGCGCGTGCACGCCGGACTCGGCGGTGGGCGCCGTTCCCTCGTAGCGTCCGGGCGCGGTCATGCGGAGATCGATGGGCGCGCTCGCGCCTTCGGGGGAGACGACGCGCCCGCGGAACGCGGCGAAGTTGAGCGGCTCGCCGTTCTGGTCGAGCGCGTTGACGATGACGCGGGTGGTGTCGCCGCGGGTCTGGGTGACGATGTCGAGGTTGGCGTTGCCGGTGGGGCGCATCGCCCAGCGGACGTGCTGCTCCCAGAAGGACTGGTACCCGGACCACGCGGTCCACGCGGGGTTCCAGCGCGTGGTGGCGTCTGAGGTGAAGACGACAGCGCGCCCGAGGCCGTGTTGCCACTGCGCGATGAGCGGGTCGCCCTGGTGCGTCTGCGCGGAGATGACGGAGAGCCCCTCGCGCGCCGTGGTGACGACGTAGCCGGTGTACGGCGGGAGCGAGCCGACGCCGCGGAGCGGCTCGGAGAGCGCGGAGATCGTCGGCGAAGCGGGGTCGCCCTCCCAGATGAGTGTGCGCAGCGCGGTCTGCACATCGCGGATGAAGACGGCGGGGAGGGTGCGTGCAAGTTGCGCGGTGGTGAGCGCGAAGAACCGCCCGCCGCCGATGCGCGCGAGTTCTTCCATGCGCTGCACGTCGGCGCCCTGCCCGACGGCGATCGCGGTGAGCGTGCCTCCGAGTTGGCGCACGCGGGCGGCGGCGCGCCGGCCCTCGGTGGGGTCGCCCATGGTCTGGCCGTCGGAAAGCACGATGATGTGCTTGGATCGCGCGGTCGACTGCTCGAGTTCGAGCGCGGCGCGGGCGAGCGCGGGGTACATGTTCGTGCCGCCCCCGGGCCCGATGCCGCGGATGGCGCGGGAGATCGCCTCGGGGTTGTTGTTCTTCGTGAGCGGGACGATGACGCGGGTGAAGGAATCGAACGCGAGCACGACGACCTCGTCCGACACGGTGAGCGTGCGCACGGCGCCGACGGCGGCCTCGTTGGCGATGGTCTGCTGGCTGACCACACCCACGGAGGACGACATCGAGCCCGACGCGTCGAGCACGATCGCGAGCGCGCCCATGAGCGAGCGCTGCTCCTGCGGCGGGTCGAGTTTCACGGGCAGCGCGTCGGCGAGGGGCGAGCCGATCCAGCCGCCGGCGCCGAGCGCGTCGGGCCCGCCCACGACGACGAGCCCGCCGCCGATGTCGTGCACGTACGCGCGGAGTTCCTCCTGCTGCTTGAGCGAGAAGCCGTAGACGCCGGTCCCCGCGAGCACGACGGCGTCGTAGCCCGCGAGGTCGACGACGGAGGTGAAGTCGGCGGGCGTCGAGCGGACGTCGATCTCGAACGACGCCTGCTGGAGCGCGCTGAGCAGCGGCGCGTACTGGTCGGGAGAGTCCGCGTAGACGAGCACGCGCCCTTCGCCGGTGACGAAGGTGACGGCCTCAGCGGTGTTGTTCTCGGCGATGGCGTCGGCGGTCTGGGTGAGCGGTTCGAAGACGGCGCGGAAGCGCTGGGCGCCGCTGACGGGAAGCGTGACGGGGACGACGGGGGCGTTCACGCCGCGCTCGAGGGGGATCTCGATGGCGTCGCCCGGCGTGGTGGGATCGAGGTCGATGGGCGTGCGGCCCGCGAAGAGCGAGAGGCGTCCGCGGGTGGCGCGGGTCGCGGTGATCGCGAAGCGCAGGTTGACGGTCTGCCCGCGCCGCGCGGTGGCCGGCGCGATGACTTGATCGACGACGACTTCCTGCGCGATGTCGTACTCGATGGGGAGCACGTCGACGACGACGCCAGCGGCTCTCGCGGCCTGCGCGGCGGCGAGGAGCCCTCCCCCGGTCTCGTTGCCGTCGGATACGAGCACGATGCGCGGGGCAGCGTCCTGCGGGAGCACCGCGGTGGCGAGCCGGACGCCGGCGGCGAGGTCGGTGGTGTCGGTGGGCTGGTCGTACGAGGGCTCGACCGTGCGCACCAGCGAGCCGGGGAGTTCGGCGACGAGGGGCGCGGACGCGGCGAGGACGACGCCCAGCCGGTCCTCGCGGTTGGCGCGTGCCGCGGCGCGTTCGAGGTACTGCGCGACGGCGCGGTCGGCGCCGGGGGGCATGGAGTCGCTGACGTCGAGCACGGCGACGACGGCGATGTCGTCGACGCCTTTGCGCCAACTCGGCGCGGCGAGCGCTGCGACGAGGAGGACGATCAGCAGGGCCCGGATGGAGAACGCCGCGACGCGCAGGCCTGGCGTCAACCCGGCGATGCCCCGGCGGCCGATGAGCCACGCGAGCGCGATGAGGGTCGGCGCGAGGACGAGCCACCACGGCTGATCGAACTGGATCGGGCCGATCGTCAAGGTTCCGTGCGGGCGTTGTGCCCCCTCTCGGGTGCGGGCGGTCGAGCCGGAAGATGGCGCGCGGTCGCCCGCGCTGGGGCCAAGGTACGCGATCGCGTGCTTCGCCGCGACCCGATCGTCCACAGAAACAAACGCCCGCGGACGCGGGCGGGTTCGGTCGGGATTGGTTCAGCGGCGGCGGGCGTTAGCGCGGGAAGGCGCGACGGAACGTCGCGATGGCGCCGTCGAGGTTGCCGGCGGCTTCGTCGAAGTCGGCGTACATGGCGTCTTCGACGGCGAGATCGGGGAACTCCGCAGCGACATCCTCGCGGACGGGGATGGCCTTCCACGGGCCCTTCGCGAGCATGCGCTCGGCGTCGGCGGAGAGGAGGAAATCGGCGAGAGCGCGGGCGTTGTCGGCGTTCTCGGCGCCCTTGATGACGCCGACCGCGTTGGGGAGCACCACCGGGCCGGTGGAGAGGACCTGCCGGTTCTCCAAGTCGATGACGTCGTGGCGCACAGGGATGAAGTCGATGTCCCATCCGCGGCTCTGCCCGAGATAGACAAGGTCGGCGGGCGCGACGCCGCCGGCGGCTTCGCGCATGCCCACGGCGCGGATGACTTCCTCGTCGCTGGGCAGGATGCGCATCTGCTGACGCCGGTTCTGGAAGCACCACTTCTGGAACTCGTACTCGCCGAGCAGGGTGACCTTGGTGGCGAAATAGGCGCCGGTCGTGAGCGAGGATTCGGGCTCGGCGACGACGAACATGCCGTAGGCGAACAGCGGAGCGGCGGCGTGGCGGCTCTGCCACTGATCGGGGGAGAACTCGTCTTGCGGCGGGGCTTCGACGTCCTTGGCGCTGAGCGCGAAGCCCATCGCACGGCCCCCGAACCCGTGCCACAGCGAGTCGGCGCCGATGCAGTCTCTCGGGCGGTCGGCGGCGGTCTCGGAGGTGAGCGGCGTGAGCGAACCGGTCCGGGCGACGCGGGCCATGCTCACGGGATCGGAGAGCCAGAGCACGTCGCCGTTGAGCCGGCCGGCCTCGGCTCGCTCGAGGATGTCCAGCCCCGTGCCGTCGTGGTGGACGGTGACGTCGATGCCGGTGCGCTCCTCGAAGGCCTCGATCAGCGGCGCGACCGCGGCCTCATCGGCGTTGGTGTGCAGCACGACGCCGCCCGCGTTCTGGGCGAACGACGCGCCGGCGAGCGTGAAGGCGGCGGTGAGGGCGGAGGCGATGAACGACCGGCGGGCGTTGGGCACGGCGGATTCCTTGGGCGCGAAACGGTTCTCGGGCGTCGCGGGCGCGACGCGTCAGATAGGAATCGGTCAGTCGCGTGGGCGGGGTCAGTTGTTCCCGGCGTCGGGCGCGGCGGGGGCCGGCGCCGCGGGCGGCTCGGAGGCCGGGGAGCCCTCGACGGCGCGCTTCAGGCGGCCGAAGTACCGCTTGATCGCGTCCTGGTGCTCGCGGGGGACGCGGCGGTCGTCGATGGCCTCGGCGGCGGCGGTCTCGGCGGCGACGGCGGCGGCCTGGAACTCGGCCTTCGACTCACCGCGGATCTGGAACCCCTCGACGAACGAGCGGGCGATGACGGGGCCGTCCTTGCCCTGCCCGGCGGCCTGCTCGAGGTTGGTCTTGAAGGTCTCGTTGTGCTCCTCGGGCGTGCCGATGCGGTGCCCGACGCCGGTCCGCGTGCCGCCGACTCCCGCGCCGTTCGGGCACGAGCCGTTGGTGCACTGGCCCTGGCCGTTGCACTGGCTGCCGCAGTTCTGGCACTTCGCGAACATCTTGCTGAACTGGCTGAGCCCGTCCTGCTGGCCCTGCTGGGCGAGTTGCGCGAGTTGGGCCTTCACGTCCTCGAGCGCTTCGTTCGCGGCGTTGTTCTGGCCGGCCTTGGACGCCATGCCCGCCAACTGGTTGGAGAGCGAGCCGAGGCCCGAGGCGCCCTGGCCGAGCATCGATCCCATGTTCTGGCACTGGCTCTGGCTCTGCGAGAGCGCCTGGGCCATCTTCTGCAGTTGCTGCTTCTGCTGCTCGGTGAGGTTCTGCGGGTTCTCCTCGAGCGCCTTCTGGAGGGCTTCGAGGTCGTTCGCGAGGTCGGGGTTCATGCCGGCCTTCTCGAGGGCCTCGCGGAGTTCGTCGTTCTGTTCGGCGAGTTTGTTGAGTTGCTCGGCGAGGTTCCGCATCTGCTGGTCGAGGGCCTCGCGCTGCTCGGGGGAGAGTTGATTGTTCTCGAGTTGGCGCTGGAGTTGCTCGAGCGCATCGCGCGCGCCGGCGAGGTCGCCACGCTGCATCTTCGAGACCATCTCGTTGAGCGGGCCCGGTCCGGGCTGGCGGAGTTGCGACAGCCGCTCCTTCATCTGCTCGGCGGCGAGGTTCTCCGGGCTTTCCTTGAGTTTCGTCAGTTCTTCCTGCACGCTCGTGAGTTTGCGGATCGCGGAGCGGCGCACGGCCTCGGGCGAGGTGGGCTCGGGCGCCTCGGCGTCGGGCTGCTGCTCTTCGAGGAGGTCGTCGAGCCCGCGTTCGCGGAGCGCGGCGTCGACGGTGCGCTCCGCGGCCTCGGCTTGCTCTTTCGCGGAGATGAGTTCGATCTGCTCGGCCTGCTTTTCTTCGCGGTCGCGGATCGCGCCGAGCGCGTCCCACTGCGGGAGCAGGAACCATCCGAGCGCGAACAGGGCCGCGGGCGCGAAGGGAACCCACCAGTTGGCGGGCATGCGCACGGGGAGGGCCGCGTGCAGACGAACGGTTCGGGCGCGTTCACGCGCGGTGTCGATCGCGGCGCGGCTCCACGCGTCGTTCGCGCGGTTCACCGCGAGCGCGGTGCTCAGCGATTCGCGGAGGTCCGCGGCTTCGTCCACGGTGCGCGCGACGGCGTGGCGGTCGGGACTCGAGAGCGCGGACACCAGCAGCGAGAACACCACGGCGCCCGCTCCGGCGATGATCCACGCGAGGGACCAGTCAACCGGGAACGCGAACACCCGCTGGGCGAGCAGCAGCGCGACGAGCACGCCGCACGCGACGGCCAGCGACACCACCAGCCACCGGAGCAGCCGGGTCAGGAAGAGCCGTCCCGCGGCGCCTCGGAGCACGGCGGCCAGTTCGGCGGGCGGGGCGAGCGGATCAGGGGCGTTCCCGGGGGTGCGTGCCATCACACCAGTCTAAACGACCGGATCGGGGGCCGAGTTCCGAATTTTGGACGCCTCGCGGCCTGGGAACCGTGTTCACGGCACGCAAACGGGGTCAGTCGTCGAAACCCGTCCGCGTGAGGCGGGCGTCGGCCACGATGTTGATCGGCAGGATCGTCTCCGCGACGGCCCCGGTCACGCGGTCGGTCACGGCCACCTTCAGGCGGTACGAGCCGACCGTGAGCGTCTGGGGCAGTTCGATGACCTCCGAGAAGAAGAAGTCCCGGCGGCGGTTCAGTGAGATGTCGTTGATGTCGGCGGCGGGGCGTCGCCAGGCGAGCAGCCCGTCGGCGTCGTGGTAGAGCGAGAGTTCGCGGGTGAGTTCCACGCGGAAAGCGGGGCGGCCGTCTTCATCGCTGGCGGAGCGCGCCCCGAAGCCGTCGACCTCGACGTAGAGCCCCACGCGGTGCGCCTTGCCCGCGAGCATCGACGATCCGGGGAGTTCGTCGTACTGCCCGAACCCGTCCACGCGCGCACAGAGCGCGACCTTGGTCAGGTCGAGCACCTCGAAGTCGCGGGCCTGATCGTTCGCGGCGGCGACGGCGCGGAGCATGCCGTTGGCCGAATCGTTGTCCTGGAGCGTGCGGCCGGTGTACCGGAGCATGTCGCGCCACAGCCCGAGCGCGTCGCGCTCGCGGCTGGTGAGCAGCGCGGCCGCGGCGGGCTGGTCGTAGATGCCCGGCTGGATGAGTTCGAGCGCAGCGATCGACGCCAGCGCGTGCAGCGGGCGCTCGCCGGTGTCGGCCTGCTCGCGGAGACGCGCCGCCAGTTCGGTGGTCAGCCGCTCGATGCGCTGCTCCAGCGTCGGCTCCGGCTCGGCCGGGGCCGGGGGCGTCGGGGTTGTGGCGAGTTCCCCGGGGATCTCGATCGCGACCTCCATCTCCTCGGGCGCCACCTCCGACGGGTCGACGCCCGCGTTGGCGGGAAGCGTCGCGACGGCGTCGTCGTTGACGATGGTCTCCGGGGCCGCGGCGGGCAGGCGGGGCGGCTCGCTGCCGAGCCGTTCGGCGTCGCGCTGGGCAGACGCCTGTTCGCGGGCCTGCTCGGCGCCTTCCTCGAACCACTGCTCCAAGGCCAGCGCGTCGTCGGCGATCTGAGAGGCCAGATCGTTCTGCTCGGTCGCGGGCGCGTCGGCGCGGGTCGGCGCATCGGCCGGCGGGGCGCTCGCGGCCTGCTGCGACGAGGCGCACCCCGACAGGGCGAACACCCCGCCCGCGGCGAGGGCGAGCAGCGCGGACAGACGGACAACGCGGCGGTTCTCGGATGGGCACAGCATGAACTCACCATCGGCCAGACCCGCGCGCGAGTCGCAGGAACTGCGCCGCGCGGCGCACGAAACGCCCGATTCCGGGCTTTCATCGGGCCGATTTCGGCGCGGTCACCGCCCGAGCGACGCCAGCCGAACCGCCATCCGCTCGCAGGCGGCCTCGGCGTCGGTCAGGCCGCTCTTGCTGCGCCGGTCGAGGTCCACGGCCTCGGTCAGCGCGTCGGAGAGCCGCTCGGCGCCCGCCCGCTGCGCGAGGGGCACGAACGCCTCCGGGCCTTTCCAGAACCCGGCGCGCTTGGCCGCCGGGAACGGAGGAACGCCCTGTCCCAGCAGCGCCGACAGCGCGTGGAGTTTCTTCGCCAGGTCCACGCAGGCGAACGCGACGAGCGTCTCGGGGTGGCGCGCGATCCGGATCGCGTCGCGCACGGCGCGCACGGCGACCGCGGGGTCGCCCGTCGCGATCGCGGACTGGATCGACCACACCTCGTCCTCGCGGGTGCGCCCGACGAGTTCGTGCACGAGGTCTGCGGTGATCGTCGGGGGATCGCCCTGGGCCGCCGAGGCGAGTTTCGCGAGTTCCGAGTCGATGCGCCCGAGATCGGGCCCCACGCGTTCGACCAAAGCGTTGGCCGCGTCGCGGCCGATCTCGGCGCCGTGGCGGGCCCGCGAGCGCTTCCCCGCCCATCCGACCGCCTGCGGGGCGCTCGGCGGCTCGCACTTCACGATCGCGCCGACCTTCTCGATGAGTTTGTCGAGGTTCCCCCGGTTCCACTTGCCCGCCTTGAGCGCCAGCGTCGCGTTCTCCGCGGGGGCGGCGGCGTAGCGCTCGACGATGGGGCGGTTGTCCCCCGCGACGAGTTTGTCCGCGTTCTCGACCACGACGAGTTTGTGACGCTGCATCAGGTCGAACGAGCGGCACTCGTCGAGGACTTCCGCCACGCTCGCGGACTGGGCGTCGAAGGAGAAAACGTCGACGCCGTCGTCGCCGTGCTCGCGCAACAGGGCTTCTTTGAGGTGGCGGACGCGCTCGGCCTGGAGGAACGGGTCGGCCCCGTGGAACACCGCGATGCGTGTGTCCGCGCCGATCTCCGCCGGGGTGGTCGCTGCCCGCTTGGCCATCACGGGAGGATACCGCGGAAAAACACACAGGCCGCGGCGGAATCCCGTCGCGGCCTGCGAGTTGTTCGATGATCGGCTGGCTCAGGCGGCCTTGCGGGCGAACGAGCGGGTCGAACGGGTGTTCGAGCGGCCGCCGACGAGGCGCAGGGTCGTGCCGGAGCGCTTCGCGGTCGAGCGACGGGCGGCGGGCTTGCGGGCCGTGCTCTTGCGCGCGGTGGTGTTCGAGCGGGTGGAGCGCTTCGCGGTGGAGCGGCGGGTCGTCGAGGCCTTCGGAGCGGAG
>JBQLZI010000097.1:7200-8926 GCA_052168195.1 Phycisphaerales bacterium | reverse complement strand
CGCTTCTCGTTGCGGATGATGACCTCGGGGGCGTTGAGGTCCATCAGCTTCTTGAGGCGGTTGTTGCGGTTGATGATGCGGCGGTAGAGGTCGTTGAGATCGCTTGTCGCGAAGTTGCCGCTCTCGAGGAGCACCAGCGGACGCAGGTCCGGCGGGATGACCGGGATGACGTCCATGATGAGCCAGCGCGGGTCGTTCTCCGAGCCGCGGATGGCCTCGACGATGCGCAGGCGCTGGGCGAGTTCCTTGGTCTTCTGCTTCGACCGGGTCTCGCGCAGGCCCTGGCGGAGTTCGTCGGCCAGCGCGTCGAGGTCGGTGCGCTCGATGAGTTCGCGGATCGCCTCAGCGCCCATGTAGGCGGTGAACGCCGATCCGTACTTGTCCACGGCCTGGCGGTGTTCATCCTCGGTCATGACCTGCTTGAAGGTCAGGTCGGTGTCGCCCGGATCGACGACGACGTAATCCTGGAAGTAGACGATCTTCTCGATGTCGCTGGTCTTCATGGCGAGCAGGTTGCCCAGACGGCTGGGCATAGCCTTGAAGAACCAGATGTGGACGATCGGCGCGGCCAGGTTGATGTGGCCCATGCGCTTGCGGCGGACGCGCGAGTGGGTCACCTTCACGCCGCAGCGGTCGCAGATGATGCCCTTGTACTTCGTGCCCTTGTACTTGCCGCAGGCGCACTCGTAGTCGCGCTCGGGGCCGAAGATGCGCTCGCAGAACAGACCGTCCTTCTCAGGGCGGTAGGTCCGGTAGTTGATGGTCTCGGGCTTCTTCACCTCGCCGAACGACCACGAACGGATGTCGTTCGGGGACGCGAGGGTGATGCGCACCGAGGAGAAGTCATTAACGCGGTCGTACACGCTCTCAGCCATGTGGGGTGAACTCCGGCGGCGTGTGGAGGATGATCACAGGGAATCGCCGGCGCGCGGGTGATCGCGCGCCGGCGTGAATGAACGATGGAGACTTACAGCAGCGAGCCGGACTCGAGACGCTTCTTCTCGAGCGCGACGTTGAGGCCCAGACCTCGCAGTTCGTGGCAGAGCACGTCGAACGCGACGGGCATGCCCGCCTCGAGCGTGTTGGAGCCCTTGACCATCGACTCGTAGATCTTCGTGCGGCCCTCGATGTCGTCGGACTTGACCGTAAGGAGTTCCTGAAGGATGTGGGAAGCGCCGTAGGCCTCGAGCGCCCAGACCTCCATCTCGCCGAACCGCTGGCCGCCGGTGCGGCTCTTGCCGCCCAGGGGCTGCTGGGTGATGAGCGAGTACGGACCGGTCGCGCGGGCGTGGATCTTGTCGTCCACCAGGTGGTGGAGTTTCAGGATGTACATGTAGCCGACGGTCGTGCGCTGCCTGAACGGCTCGCCGGTGCGGCCGTCGTGCAATTGCACCTTGCCGCCCTTGGGCATCTCGGCCAGGATCTCGCGCCAGGGCGGGACCTCGCCGGTCTTCTCAAAGTGCTCGTTGCGGGCGCGGACGTGGGCGTTGGCTTCCTCGATCGCCTCGTGCACCTCGGCCTCGGTGGCGCCGTCGAACACGGGGGTGACGGCCTGGAAGCCGAGCACCTTGGCCGCCCACCCGAGGTGGACCTCGAGCAACTGGCCGACGTTCATGCGGCTGGGCACGCCGAGCGGGTTGAGGAGGACCTCAACGGGCGTGCCGTCGTCCATGAACGGCATGTCCTCTTCGGGCACGATGCGGGCGATGACGCCCTTGTTGCCGTG
>JBQLZI010000097.1:0-7100 GCA_052168195.1 Phycisphaerales bacterium | reverse complement strand
ACGAGGCGCTCGTTGATGACGATCGCGTCCTCGAAGTTGTACCCGTCGAACGTGTTGAACGCGAGGAGGATGTTGCGCCCAACGGCGAGTTCGCCCTCCTGCGTGCTCGGGCCGTCGGCGAGGAGGTCCCCCGCCTTGACCTTCTGGCCCAGCGAGACGACGGGCGTCTGGTTGAGGCAGGTGCGCTCGTTGAGGCCGACGAACTTGCGGAGCACGTACTCGTCGGCGTTGTCGATGATGACGCGTTCGCCGTCGACGAAGGTCACCGTGCCGCCGCGCCGGGCGCGGACGACCATGCCGGAGTACTTGCCGACTTCCTTCTCCATGCCGGTGGCCACGCAGGGCGGCTCGGCGCGGAGGAGGGGCACGGCCTGACGCTGCATGTTCGAGCCCATGAGGGCGCGGTTGGCGTCGTCGTGCTCGAGGAACGGGATGAGCGCGGCGGAGATGCCGACGATCTGCTTGGGCGAGATGTCGACGTACTCGACCTGATCGGACGAGATCTCGGCGAGTTCGCCGCTGACGCGGGCGACGATGAGGCCGTCCTTGAGTTTGCCGCCGGGCTCGATGGAGTCGGCGGGCGCGAGGACGGCGCGGACTTCCTCGTCGGCGCGGAGGTGGAGGACCTTGCCGGTGGCCTTGCCGCCCTTCACCTCGCGGTAAGAGGTGCGCAGGAAGCCGTACTCGTCGACGTCGGCGTAGATGCCCATCGACGAGATAAGGCCGATGTTGGCGCCTTCGGGCGTCTCGATCGGGCAGATGCGCCCGTAGTGGGAGATGTGGACGTCGCGGACCTCGAAGCCGGCGCGCTTGCGGTTGAGGCCGCCGGGGCCGAGGGCCGAGAGGCGACGCTCGTGCACGAGCGACGAGAGCGGGTTGGTCTGGTCGACGACCTGCGAGAGTTCGGAGCGGCCGAAGAAGAAGTCGATCGCGCTGCTGACCGCCTTGCTGTTGACCAGGTCGGCGATCTTGGTGAGCTCGTCGGGCTCCTTGACGCTCATGCGCTCCTGCACCGTGCGGCGCAGTTTCAGGAAGCCCTTGCGCATTTCCTCGCAGGCGAGTTCGTCGAGCGTGCGCAGGCGACGGTTGCCCAGGTGGTCGATGTCGTCTACGACGGCGACGGCGCGACCGGTCTGCGGGTCGAGGCGGTTGGAGCGGAGGTCGAGGATGTACTGGACCACGCGGAGGAAGTCCTCGGCGCGGATGAACATCTCTTCCTCGGGGACGTTGAGGTCGAACTTGCGGTTGATGCGGAAGCGGCCGACCTTGCCCAGGCGGTAGCGGTTGTCGTCGTAGAACTTCTCGTTGAAGAGCTGGCGGGCCTTCTCGACCTGCGGCGGGTTGCCGGGACGCAGGCGGCTGTAGACCTTGACGAGCGCGCGCTCGTGATCGTCGTTGCCGATGAACCCTTCGAGCTTCTCCTCCGCGACCGTGTTGAGGATCAGCGGGTCGGAGGGGTTCTGGATGACGCGGACCTTCTTGAGCGTCGACGCCTGGATCTTGGCGACGGCCTCGCCGATCTGGCGGCCCACGCCGACGAGTTCCTCGCCGGTCTCGGTGTCGATGATCGACTGCGCGGCCCAGTGCTCGGGGCGCAGGTTCTCGACGGTGATCTCCTTGATCTCGTAGAAGAGACTCAGGAGCGCCTCGGTGCTGGCGATGGACTGATCGAGGCAGCGCAGGAAGGTCGTGGCGGCCAGCTTGGTGCTCTGGTCGATGCGCATCGCCAGAACGTCCTTCTTGGTCACCTCGAGTTCGATCCACGAGCCGCGCTCGGGGATGATGCGCGCCGAGTGCAGCGGGCGATCGGCTTCCATCGAAGCGATGGAGAAGTCGACGCCGGGCGACCTGTGAAGCTGGGAAACGATCACGCGCTCGGCGCCGTTCACGATGAACTCGCCGCCGCCCATCATGATCGGGATCTCGCCGAGGTAGATCTCTTCCTCGGGGATGTCCGGGTGGTTCTGGCGCTTCAGGCGCACGCACACGCGGAACGGCATGCCGTAGGTGAGCCGGAGCTCGCGGCATTCGTCGGGCGTGTAGCGCGGTTCTTCCAGCGCGTAGTAGAGGTACTCCAACGACATGGTGTCGTCGTAGGAGTTGATGGGGAAGACCTCTCTGAGCAGCGCTTCGAGACCGATGGCCGTGTTGCGTTCCTCGGGCGTGCTTGCCGCCTGCTGAAGGAACCGCTCATAGCCATCGCGCTGGAGCAGATTAAGGTCCGGCACGGGGATCGCATCGCCGCGCTTGGAGAAATCGCGCACCTTCATCACTGCCATCAGGTACCTCTTGATGGTGTGAACGCCGGTCGCCGGTTGGAGGAACCGTCGAGTTGGATCGGCTGTGTTGTGTGGATCGGTCGTCGCACCCGAGTCGCGTGTAATCGAGGAGAGTATCCCGGCCGAGACCGGGATTCAAGGCATGCGGACACGGGGGTTCGGCTCGCCGGGGCCGCGAGCGCGAAACACCGGGTCGGCCCGGGGTTGTGGTCCCGGGCCGACCCTCGCGTGTTCGGCGTTCCGACCGCCCCATCCGGGGGGATGGGCGATCGGGGTGCGGAGCGGTTGAAACCGCCCGCGGTTACTTGAGTTCGACGGCGCCGCCGGCCTCTTCGAGCTTCTTCTTGAGCTCCTCGGCCTCTTCCTTGGAGAGACCCTCCTTGACGGGCTTGGGAGCGCCGTCGACGAGGTCCTTGGCCTCCTTCAGGCCCAGGCCGGTCGCCTCGCGGACGACCTTGATGACCTGGATCTTCTTGTCGCCCGCGCTGGTGAGGACGACGTCGAAGGAGGACTTCTCCTCGGCCGCGCCGCCGGCGTCGCCGCCGCCGCCGCCCGCAGCCATCATGACCGCGCCGCCCGCCGCGGGCTCGATGCCGTACTTGTCCTTCATGTAGTCCGTCAGGTCGACGGCTTCCTTGAGGGTGAGGCCGGCGAGTTTGTCGCCGAGGTCGGTGATTTTCGCGTCGAAGGTGGCGGTCTCGGACATGGGAAACTTCCTCAAGCTGTGCCGCGGATCGCGGCGGGTGGCACGGCGTTGAGAGGGGCCGACCGTTCGGCCTTTAACCCCGAGGGGCCAGTCAACGCCCGTGTCGTTGGATCAGTGGCGAACGGAGAACGCGGGGGATCAGGACACGGCCGTGATGGCCTCGCCCTTCTCCAGCTTCTCCTGGATGGACTTGACAACGGCGAGCAGGTTCGCGCCGGGGGCCTTGACCGCGCCCATGAGGTTGCGGCCGGGGCTGAGCACGAGGGTGACGTTCTTGGCGATCGCCTCCTCGCGGGTCGGGAACTTGCTGAGGCGCTCAACGCCCTCTTTGCCCTCGAACACCATCCCGTCGAGGATGGCGCCCTTGAGCTCGAGGTTCTCGACCTGCTTGGCCCAGTTCATCAACTCGCGAGCGACGTTGACGACCGACTCCTCGCCGTAGACGAGGGCGCTGGGGCCTTCGAGGATCGGCGAAAGGCCGGCAAGGGGCGTGTCCTTGAAGGACAGTTTCGCCAGGCCGTTGCGGACGACGGTGACGCGGATGCCGCTCTTGCGCAGTTCGTTGCGCATGCGGTTGTTGGTCTGCGCGTCGACCCCGCGGATCGAGATCACGAGGGCCTGATCGGCGTCGCCGCCGATGCGTTCCTCGTAGTCGCGCATCATGAACTCTTTGGTGGGGCGGCTCATGGCCTTACTCCTTTACCTCGTGATGCGCGCTCAGACGGCGGCTTCTGCGGACTGGTACTTGATCTGGACGCCCGGGGTCATCGATCCGCAGATCACGACCTTCTTGACGTACGCGCCCTTCACCGTCTTGGGGCGGACGCGCTCGATCTCGAGCACGAAGTGCTCGAGGTTCGCGAGCAGGTCGCCCTCGGGGAAACTCATCTTCCCGATGACGGCGTGGACGTTCCCGCCCTTGTCGTTGCGGTACTCGATCTTGCCCGCCGAGTACTCGGCGACGGCTTTCTCGACGTCCGGGGTGACGGTGCCGGCCTTGGGCGAGGGCATCAGGCCCTTGGGGCCGAGGACCTTACCGAGCTTCGACACGACGCGCATCATGTCCGGCGTCGCGACGGCGACGTCGAAGTCCATGAAGCCGCCCTCGACCTCGGCGACGAGTTCCTCGCCGCCGGCCTTGGTGGCGCCCGCCGCGAGGGCCTTCTTGATGTTGTCGCCCTGGCAGAACGCGATGACGCGCTTGGTCTTGCCGATGCCCTTGGGCAGCGCGATCGAGCCGCGGACCATCTGGTCGGCCTGCTTGGGATCAATGCCCAGGTGCACGACGCACTCAACCGACTGGTCGAACTTGGTGGGCTTGAACTTCTTGACGGCGACGACGGCGTCGGCCATGCCGAGGGGCTCCTTGGGAGCGATCTCGGCGTTGGCGCGGAAGCGCTTCGTGCCCTTGAGTTTGGATTCTTTCTTCGCCATGGTCCCTTAGCCCTCCACCGTGACGCCCATGGACCGGGCGGTGCCTTCGATCACGCGCATCGCCGTCTCGATCGAGCCCGAGTTCATGTCGGCGAACTTCTCTTCCGCGATCTTGCGGACCTGGTCCTTGGTGATCTTGCCGACCTTGGTCTTGTTGGGCTCGCCCGACCCCTTGTCGACGCCCGCCGCCTCGGCGATGAGCACGCTCGCAGGCGAGGACTTGATCTCGAAGGTGAACGAGCGGTCGTTGTAGACCGTCACGACGCAACCCACGACCTTGCCGTTGAGTTGGCCTGTCGCGGCGTTGAACTGCTGGATGAACTGACCCGGGTTCACGCCGTTCGCGCCGAGCACGGGGCCCAGCGGAGGGGCCGGGGTGGCTTTGCCGCCCGGCGCCATCAGTTTGAACTGCGCGGTGATTTCTTTCTTGGCCATCGCTGCTCCACCTCCCACCGGCTCGGGGCGATTTCGCCCTCCCGCGAGCGGCCTGTGCCCGCGGCGAGACTCGGTGGTTGAACGGTCTTCGCTAGATGTTCCCCCGCCGACGCCCGGCGAGAGACCGGGATAGTAGGCGCCCCCGGGAAAGGGGCAAGAGGCCGGCGGTCACTCTCAGCGCTTCATGATCAGCGCGTCCACGCTGAACTTGCCCGGCCCGGTGAGCAGCAGCGCGACGTACCCGCACAGGTAGAGGTACGCGAGTTCCTTGTCGCCCCACGGGTCGCTCCCGTGGACGATGAACGCCGCGACCGCCATCGTCACGATGAGCGGGATGCACGCCAGCCGAGTAAACAATCCCAGCACAAGCAAAATCGAGCAGGCGAACTCGGCGAAGGTCGCGAGCACCAGACTCGGCCCCTCGCCGATGCCGATGGGGTCGCCGAAGGACATGTCGCCGTTGGCGACCTTGGTGAGTTTCCCCCAGCCGTGCAGCCCGGCCATGAAGAGGCCCAACCCGAGACGAAGGATGAGCAGCCCGATGGACGAGAGGAGATACCCCCTCGAATCGGTGAGCCAGGCCCCCCACTTCTGCGTCACTTTGCCGACCATGGTGCGCTCCGTCTTCCGTGCGTTCGCGAACGAGCGGCGATGGTACCGCCTGTTCGGCGGCGCGGGACGGCGCTCGCGGATCGTCGAGGTCCGCTCGCTGGCGTTCGCTCGGCCTTCGGGCCGATGCTAGAGTTCGTTCCTGTTCGCACAATCCTCGTCGGGCGGCCCGTGGGGGCCACGGTGTGAAGACCGCCCGGACGCGCCTGGCACGGACGCCTCGCCTCGACCTCACGCCGCACGACGCGGCATTCACTTCGTTCCGGTCGAGTTCGCGTCCTTCGGAGCGACGCTTCCCATGACGATCGACATCCGCGTCCGCGTCTGGTCCGGCAAGGACCCGTTCGCCGCCGCGTTCGAGAAACAGCATCATCACCGCGGCGCCGCGGACCGCGCCCCGACCGATCCCTCTCCCGCCGCGCTCGCGCGCTCGAGCCACGTGCTCCAGGCCGCGGTCGTCACGGGCTGGCGGATCGACCGCATGGGCGTGCAGGTGGCCGCCGAGCAGATCGCGCGCTGGGTGAACGACGCCCCGGCGCACCGGGTCGGCTTCGCGGGGATCGACCCCACGGCTGACGGCGCAGCGGACGACGTCGACGCGGCCCACGCGCTGGGCATAGTCGGGCTGACCGTCGCCCCCGCGGACTGCAACGTCCGTCCGACCGATGACCGCTTCCTGCTCGTTGCCGAGCGCGCCTCGAAACTGGGCATGCCCGTGCTCGTCGCGAACCCCTGCCTGACCACGGCGCAGAGCGTGCTGGAGTTCGCGCGTCCCGCGCTGCTCGACGAGGCCTGCCGCGCGCTCCCGAACCTCTCGCTGGTGCTCGGCGATCTCGGCGCTGGCTTCACCGAGGAAGCCCTCGCCCTGTGCGCGAAGCACCCGCGCGTGTTCGCGGAACTCTCGGGCGTGATCGCCAAACCCTGGCACCTCTACACCACGCTGCTGACGGCGTTCGAGCGCGGGCTGACCGACAAACTGCTCTTCGCGTCGGGCTTCCCCGCGGAACTTCCCGAGCGGGCCATCGAGCGCATGTACACCGTGAATGCGGTGCGCAACGGCACGCAACTCCCGGGCATCCCGCGCGAGACGGTGCGCGGCATCGTGGAGCGCGACTCGCTGCGCCTGCTGGGCATCGAACACGTCGGCGCGGTGCACAAGGCGCCCTCGACCGGCGCGACAACGAAGCAGGCCGACCAGCCGCGCATCGACGCCCGCTGAGCGCCCGATCCGAGCCACGATTCTCCCCGACCCCTCCATGCTCATCCGGAGGGGTTTTTCGTGTCGAGAGCGTCATCGTCCGAGGCGGACCTCGTCCCGGTTCTTCCCCCTAGCATCCCGTGATGTCCGACGAAGCCCCCGCCATCCGGGTGAACTTCAACCGGCCGATGCCGGTCTTCCCGCTGCGCGAGGTCGTGCTTTTCCCGCACGCCGCGATCCCGCTCCACATCTTCGAGGAGCGCTACCGCGACATGGTCGACGACGCGCTCGACGGCGCCGGGCAGATCGCGATGGCCGTGTTCGAGGGCGAGCGTTGGACGCAGGAGTATCACGGCCGCCCGCCGATCCGGCCCGCGGTGTGCGTCGGGCAGATCCTCCAGCACGAGCGTCTCGCGGACGGGCGGTACAACATCATCCT
>JBQLZI010000096.1:0-9000 GCA_052168195.1 Phycisphaerales bacterium | reverse complement strand
CAAGATGCCCGGCCTCACTGGAGTCGAACTGCTCGAACGCATCCGCGAGATCGACGACGACCTGCCCGTGATCCTCATGACCGCGTACGGCGACATCGCAACGGCGGTCAAAGCCATGCGGCTCGGCGCGTACGACTTCATCACCAAGCCCTTTGAGGGCGACGAACTGCTCATCGCGGTGAAGCGCGGCATCGAGCACGCCCGATTGAAGCGAGAGAACGCGGTGCTCCGTCTCGGCGGGTCGGCGAGCGCCGAAGCCCCCGCCGCGTGCGCGCAGGGCGGCGGGGTCCGAGGCATCGACCGGATCGTCGGCGATTCGCCCATCATGCAGGAGATCAAGGAACAGGTCCGCGCCATCGCCAACTCGCACGGCACGGTGCTCATCACGGGCGAGTCTGGCGTTGGCAAGGAAGTCGTCGCCCGCGCGATCCACGAACTCTCACCCCGCGCGCACGAGCCCTTCCTCGCGATGAACTGCCCCGCGCTGGCCGAGAGTCTGCTCGAGAGCGAACTGTTCGGGCACGAGAAGGGCGCGTTCACCGGCGCCGACCGCCTGCGCAAGGGCCGGTTCGAACTCGCCGACCGCGGCACGCTGCTGCTCGACGAGATCAGCGAGGTCTCCCCGCAGATCCAGGCGAAACTGCTCCGCGTGCTGCAGGAGCGGAGTTTCGAGCGCGTCGGCTCGTCGACGACCATCGGCGTGGATGTCCGCGTGATCGCGACCACCAACCGTGACCTGCCCCGCGAAGTCGCCAAGGGCGCATTCCGACAGGACCTGTTCTACCGCCTGAACGTGCTCCCGCTCCGGCTCCCGCCGCTGCGCGAGCGCGCGACCGACATCCCCGCGCTCGCGCGGCACTTCGTGGCGCAGGTCGCCTCGCGCGAGGGAACGCCGGCCCCCGAACTGACCGACTGCGCCATCGACACGCTCTGTGCCTATCGCTGGCCCGGCAACGTGCGCGAACTCCAGAACCTGCTCGAGCGGGCGGTGGTGCTGTCTCGCGGCGGACGCGTCGACGCGCGCCTGCTCTCGCCCTGGATCAGCCGCGAGGAGCCTGAGACCGTCGAGCACCACGAGCCGACCGTCGAAACCAAGCCCCACGCGACCGCCGCGGTTTCGGCGTCGCTCGGGCCGATCATCCCACGCGAGCGCATCCCGCTGCTCGAAGAGATCGAGCGTCAGGCGATCATCGAGACGCTCGAGCGGTTCCGCGGCCACCGCCAGAAGACCGCGGAGGCGCTGGGCATCGGTGTGCGCACGCTCGGCCTGAAACTCAAGAAGTGGAAGGAAGAGCAGTTGGTCGCCGTGGATCTTTGAGCAAAAAGAAAGCGCACGGGGCAGGCCCGTGCGCATGCGAAGTATCGATGGTTCCGTGCGGGATCAGTGGTCCGGGATGCCGTCGCCGTCGTGGTCGTGGCTCATGTCGCCGGAGTTCCCGGTGTTGCCGCCGGAAGCGGGCGCCTGCGCGGGGGTGGCGCCTTCCTGGTTCAGGGCGAGCAGTTCAACGTCGAAGATCAGCCAGGAGTTGGGCGGGATGATGCCGCCGGCGCCGCGCTCGCCGTAGCCCAGCGACGGGGGGATGAAGAGGCGGCGCGTCTCGCCGACCTTCATGCCCACGAGCCCTTCGTTCCAGCCCTGGATCACGCCGCCGGGGATCTGGATCGTGAAGGGCTGGCGGCCCTCCTGCTTGCTGGTGTCGAAGAGTTGGCCGCTGGGGAGCCAGCCGGTGTAGTGGACGGTGTAGTTGTCGCCTTCCTTGCCGACCTGCGCGGACTCCGCGCCTTCCTTGATCGTCATCATGCGCAGGCCCGACGCGGAGCGCTGCGCGACCGGCACGGCGCCTTCGCGGCTGAGTTCGGTCTTGCCGCCCTCGGGGAACGTCCATGCGATCTCGCCCTCGGCGTCGTAGCCGTGCTCCTCGATGGTCATCGAGGTCGGGGAGAACATCAGCGACGACTTCATCATGGTCGCGCCGCCGGCGTACGACGGGAAATAGCCCTCGCTGCTGAGCGTGAGCGTGTCGGACGACTCGTCGTAGTTCGGGACGAGGTCGCCGGAGATGTCGAGTTGGCTGAGGGTGACGGTGCCGATGACGTCCATCGCGGCGTAGAGCCCGGGGGCCGCCGCCACGCCGCCGGGGATCCGGACCATGCGCACGCGGGGCTCGCCCTCGAAGCGGAAGACGTGGAAGAAGACCTGACCCATCGTCGAGCCGTCGCCGGTCTCGGCCGCGACGAAGAGGACGCGGTCAGCGTCGGTCGCCTTCATCGGGGTCGCGATGATCCGCAGGTCGTCAGAGACGAAGCGGCCGGTCATCGAACGCACGATGTCGTCGAGGAGCGCGTCGGGCTCGGGTGCCGGACGCGTGTCCGGGGTCCCGGCCTGCTGCTGCGCCAAGGGGTTGTCGGCGAGCGCGCTGGCCGCGGGGAGGGCGATTCCGGCGGCAGTCGCGATGGCGAGCGCCCAGCCGGAGACGAGACGGGAGTGCTTGGTCATGCGGAAAGTGTACGCCCCGGGAAGGTTTTCTTTCCCGGGGAGCCGTGGAGACTCACTCTGGATGTTCGGGGCCGGTTCAGCTGGCCTCGGCGCGGGGGTGCGCGTCGTCGTAGGCCTTGCGGAGCCGCTGCGCGGTGAGGTGGGTGTAGACCTGGGTCGTGCTGAGCGACTGGTGGCCCAGCAGTTCCTGCACGCTGCGCAGGTCGGCGCCGTTGTCGAGCAGGTGGGTCGCGAAGGAGTGGCGGAGGGTGTGGGGGCTGATCGAGGGATCCAGGCCCACTTCCTTGAGGTACTTGTCGAGTTTCCGGCGGACGGAGCGCGACGAGAGCCGGCTGCCGTGCTTGTTCACGAACAGGGGGCGCGACTTGCGGCTCTCATGCCAGACCGCGGCGAAGCGCTGATCGTTGCGCAGGAGACGGGCGTAATTGCGGATCGCGTTGAGGGCGTGCGCGCCGAGGGGGACGATGCGCTCCTTCTTGCCCTTGCCGCGGACGTGGAGGGCTTCGCCCGTCTCGTCGAGGTCGTCGATGTCGAGGTCCACGAGTTCGGAGATCCGGATGCCCGTGGAGTAGAGGGTCTCGAGGATCGCGCGGTCACGGGCGCCCAGCACGTCGTTGGCGTCGGGCGCCGAGAGCAGCAGTTCGATCTGCTCGATGGTGATCGCCTTGGGGAGGCGCTTGTTCTGCTTGGGCGTGCGGATCAGCGTCATCGGGTTGCGCGCCGCGAACCCGCGACGCTCGGCCCACTTGAAGAACGACCGGAGCGTTGCGATCTTGCGCGCCATGGTCGCGGGGGAGTACTGCTGCTCGCTGAGGTGCGCGAGGTACTTGCGCACGTGGTCCGCGTCCATGTCGACCAGCGCCGCCGTCACCGTCTTCGCCGGGCCGATCGAGCCGGCGACCGGCGCCGCGTTCCCTTGGCTGCGCGCCGCTTCCGCCTGGCGGAGGTCGAACGCGTTGCGCTCGGCGCCTTCCTCGATCACGACGGAGAGGTCGTCCGCGAGGAACTCGACGAACTGGCGCAGGTCGGCGCCGTAGCACCGCGCGGTGTACGGGCTGAAGTGCCGCTCGTCGGTGAGGTACGCGAGGAAGGCGTTGATCAGGGGAAGCGGGGAGGAGGGTGCGCTCATGGGCGGGTCTCGTCTCATGGTGTCGCGACGGGCGATCCCGGCGCGGGTGGTGGGCTGAAATCAGGCGGCGCGTCGTTCGGGGCGGTCGGGCCGGGCGATCCTGCGGATGTGCGACAGCAGTTCCCGCTCGGAATCGGCGTCCGCGCGGAGTCGGTAGAGGTGCGCGCCGCGGCGGAGCGTGAAGTCACGCGCTGCGCTCTCGGCGGGCGGTTCGGAAGTCGTGATGGACAGTCGTTCGGGGCGATCCATCGCCGGGCGTGTCCTTGCAGTCGGGCCGCCTCGGCGTCGTGCCTCGGCCGGCTATCGGTCGGTCGTTCCCGCGTCGCTGACCAGCGTGCGGGCGAGCCGGAGGCGTTCCGACTCGAGCAGGCGCTCCGCGAGTCGGAACCTCGCGAAGTCCGCGTACAGCGGCATGCTCACCAGATATCGGCGCCATCCGAGGGCCGATACAGTGTCCGCGCGGCCGTCCGCGTAACTCTTCACGGCCATCTGCACCTCGTGGTTCCGCGCGTCGAGGTGCTCGGCGGCGAACGACACGGGCGCGAGTGATTCGGTCGAGACGTCGATGGCCGAGTCCGTCGTCGCCGCGTTCAGCAGCGAGGGATCGGACGAGAGCGGGTCGTCGGGGCGTGCCCCCTGCGTGCCCATCGCGCCTGGTCGGGCGAAGAGGGCGACCGCCAGGCCGTACTCCGGAGGGTCGTACGGGTCGTAGGCGGTGATCGATCCGACCACCAGCCCGTCGACGCCGAGCGCTTCGATGAGCGACCGGGCCTGCTGGGGCGAGTCGATCGAGTTCAGCCCGAGGGCCTGCATCATCCCCGCCGTGCGGTTGAGCGGCAGGGTGGTAATCCCGCGGACCTCCTCGAGTTGCTGGGTGAGCGCGTCGGTCATCGCGAGCGCGTCGACGAAGGTCGTCCCGGACTCGTTGCGTAAGGGGGCAACGGCCCAGAGCGTCTCCGCCTGACCGCCCCGGCCTTCGTGGTACGGCGCGACCAGCACCCGCGGGGGAACCAGCTCCTCCCTGGGCACGGTCGAGACGCAGCCCGTCGCCGCGAAGCACGCGACGGCGAAGAGGGGGGCGGCGACGCGTCGGAGCGACGCGAGCATGCGCTGTGCGGTTGTCATGGCGTCCGTGCCTTTCAAGCGGGGCTCCGCCCGCGGGGGATTCAGTCGGAACTTCTCAGTCTTTGCTCGGCGATGCGGCGCGCTTTCGATGAGCGGAAACGCCCGCCGGGCCTCGATCAGTGCTCGGGTTCGGAATCGTCACGCGTCGGCGCGAAGACGAAGTTGGTCGGGTTGGTCGGCGTGCGCTTGGGCTGGGCCGCGGGAGCGGGCGCCTGCGAGGGCGAGGGGATGCCCCGCACGATCGCCTCGGGGGAGCCGGGCTGGACGATCTCGCCCTCGTCGTAGTGCCCGTCGCCGTGCGCCGCGCTGGTGTGCGCGGGCGAGGACATGCCGGGCCTCGACATCGCCGACCCGCGAGCGGGGGCGCCGCGCTGCTCGGGCGTGCGCTGCGAGTACACGCCGGGGGCTTCGCCCTTCGCGGCGATCATGGCGCGGTCGGGACGCAGCGACCAGACGTTGTCGCTGCCGCCTCGATCGGACACGAAGTACAGACGCCAGTCGGGAGCCCAGACGGGCATGAGGTTCACGAACTGCCCGCCGGTGAGGCGTGCGCGGCCGGAGCCGTTCATCTCGACCATCCAGATGTCCGCGCTCGCGGGGCGGGCGCCGATCTCGGAGCCGACCGCGCCGTCGGGGTTCGGGATGGACGCGAACGCGAGACGCGAGCCGTCGGGCGACCACGTCGGGTTGACGAAGGCGGCGACGGGCGACGACGCGATCTCGGTGGGGTTGATGGCTTCGCCCTCGACGAAGTCGACGGTCCAGATGGCGAAGAAGCGGTCGCCGCGATCACGCGAGCGCTGGAAGGCGATGGTGTCGCCGTTCGGGCTCCAGCGCGGGAAGAGGCCGTGCCCCAGGAAGCGGGCGACGCCCGGGTGCATCGCGTCGACGACCCAGATCTCCCACTTGTTGCTCGCGGGATTCAGGCGGCAGAACGCGAGGTGCTTGCCGTCGGGCGACCACGTCGGGTGGAGTTCGTGGCTCTCGCCCTCGGTGACCTGGATGGCCTGCCCGCCGCCGACGCTCATGACGTACACGTCCCACGAACCGTTGCGGTTCGAGGCGAACGCGATGCGTCGGCCGTCCGGCGCGAACACCGGCATGATGTCCTGCGCAGGGTCGTTGGTGAGGCGGGTGACGGCGTGGCTGCCGATCGTCTTGATGTACAGGTCTGCGTTGGTGCTGTGCTGCGTCGACGCGAAGGTGATCCACTTGCCGTCACGCGAGATATCGGGCTGGAAGTCCGCGCCGACCTGCGAGAAGGTAATCTGCCGGAGGTTCTCCGCGTAGTCGTCGCCCGACGACGAGGGCCCGCCGTGCGCGTCGCCCTCGGCGAGTTCGCCGAAGATGTTCGGCGCCGAGCCGCCCCGGTCGTTCCAGGGCGCGAAGGGGTCGTGGGCGGCGGTGTTCTCGTGCCCGGAAGGGGCGGCGGCCAGCGCGAAGGGATCCGTGGGATCGACCTGCGCGCCGTGGTTCGACGACGCCGGAGCGGCGTGCGCCGTGGAGGCGTTCGAGGCGGGGGTCTTGGACGGGGCGGCGGCCTGCATCGGACGCGCCTGCAGCGAGCAGCCCGCGAGGGCGGCCAGCAGCGCCGGCGAGACGGCCAGACCGAGCCAGCGGAACGCGTTGTCGGAAGCGGAGCGGTTGAGCGGCATAAGTCGACTCCTCGGCCGTGGAGCGTGGGCTCCGGGCCGCGTGCTACGTCGTGTCGGGTCGGCTCCGCCGTTGGTCGCCCGCGAGTCGCGGGGATGTGTCGCGTGTCCGCCAGGCGCTCCGCGCTCAGGCCCTTATCGGACCCGTCCCACGCCGCGCTTGAGCGACGGGTTCCCGGTCCGAACAGCGTGATCGGACCGATCCAAGGGCGAAATAAGCGTCGTCCGAAAAATGCCGCGCGGTTCTCGGCGGCGCGACTCGGAGCCCAAAACGCGAGGCGGCCCGGCGGTCGTGTGAGCGTCTCCTCCAAGACGCTGACGCCGACGGGCCGGGCCGCGGTTCGCTTCGGGTGCTCGTGGGTCGACCGATCTCACCAGGGCGGCCGCGAGCGAGACACAGACTACCGAACCCCCCGCCGGGGAAAACCCCCTTGGCGCGGAATTCACGGGGTCTTGACAGCGAAGTGCCCCGCCCCGAGTTCGATCGTGTCACATTGGGTAAAGTGTGGTCCGTTCACGCCGACGTCGCGCGGACCACCGAGAGCGGATCTTCAGCGTTGATCACCGCTTGCGAGACTTCGGCCAGCGTGCGCCGGCTGCTCCGCGCCGCACGCTGCAACGCCAGATGCGCCTCGGGTTCGGTGATCCCGCTCTGCTCGACGAGGCGCCACTTGGCCTTCTCGGTGACCTTCCGCTGGTCGAGCGTCCGTCGCAAATCGGTGACGACGTGGTCGTCTTCCATGCGACGGCACGCGTTCGCCCAGCCGACGCTCAGCGCGGCGTACACGCTCTCTGCGCTCGGGGGCTTGAGCAGGTACCCGAAGACAGGCGTCGCCGCCGCCCGCTGCACGAAGTTGTCAGACCCGTACGCCGTCAGCAGCACGGACGGGATCCGCATCTCCTCCCACAGCGCCTTGGCGGTCTCGATGCCGTCCGGCCCGGGCATGCGGATGTCCACGATGGCCGCGGCAGGCCGGTGTCCGCGGGCCATCTCCAGGCCCTTCTCGCCGCTCTGCGCGAGCCCCACGACCCGCACGCCCATGCCCGAGACGAGGTCGCGGACGCTCTGCGCGATGAGTAGGTCGTCCTCGATGATCAGGACCGATTCGGGGAGACCTGAGGTCGCCGATACCCCGCTTGGATCGTTCTGGGAAGCCCCAGCAGCACTCATCATGCACCGCCGTTCACGCGAATCTGATTGATTCTGATCAACACGGACCGGCGTCATGGCCGACTTCGCCTACCCCTTTCGGGGCGAACAAGAGTGTAGACCCGTGGCCCGCACAGGTGGGGCTGCCGGAGTCTGCAAACCGACTATACCACACGGAATGCGGGATTTTTTACACCAGAGCCCGGGAATATCGGACCCGGGAACACCACTGGTTTTTCAATCCAGCCAGTCCCGGGCTTTCAGCCGCTCCGGGACGTACACCTCGGTCACGTAGGAGATGTCCTTGGTGATGAGCGACTCGACCTCCATCTTGAAGCCGTTCTTGCGCATCTGCTCGATCTCGCGCTGCCACGCCTTGTTCTTCACGAACCACGGGTAGGCCGCGATCTGCTTCGCGCGCGAGATGTCGCGATCGTTGAGTTCGATCTGCACGTCGTCGCTCAGTTCGCAGCGGTCGTAATCGATCGCGCGGATGCCCAGGAACTTTGCCTCCGGGATCGCCATGCGCTCGCTCTCGTACGCGAGGTTGATCGATCCCTGCTTGATCACGCTGTAGATGTAGTGGCCCCACGGGTCGCAATCGAGCAGGCAGTAGATCGGCAGGCCCAACTCGTGGTGCAGCCGGTGCAGCAGCCGGCGCACGCCCCGCGGCGGCTGGCCGCTGCCCTCCGTCAGGATGCAGTTGTGCGTCTCCCAGAAGCGGTCCTCGTTGAACCGAGACCACACCGTGTCCTTCTCGACGTGCAGGACGAACTTCGCGTTGCACTTCCCGAACTTGATCACGTTCGGCTCGCAGATGCTCGGGATCGCGTAGCCCCCCGAGCCCATGCGGCGGCAGTCGATCTCGTCGCCGTTGTCCGTGATGGTGATGTTGCCCACCATCGTGCCGCGCTTCTTCGCGAAGACGTGCAGTTCCTCGCGCATCGCGCCGAGCGACACTTCCAGATCCTCGAGCACCGTGTCGCTCTCGCTCTGGTCCTCGAAGGTCTTCTCTTTCGTGCCCGCGATCGTGTGCAGCGAGCGGTAGTACATACCGCGGAGACTCAGCGTCTTGCTCTCTTCGATGAGGTCCTTGCACCCCTTGGCGAGGAGCATCGACTGCATGAACTTCCTCGCCTGGCTGGCGTTGAAGAAGTTCCGCCGCTGCGTCGACGCGCCCATCTCCAGGCGGCGCTGCTTCTCGTTGAACCGGGTGTTGCTCAGCGCGCGCGTGGGAACGTCGAAGTACGGGTCGCCTTCCGCGGCGCGGTCCGTCTGGCCGAGCGCGATCTCCACTACGCGCTCGGCGAGCGAGGTAATGCGTTCGGAGGTCGCCTTGTCACCGCCGCCGCGCGCCCCGTTGCCGGCGCCGCGTTTCGCGCCCGCGGGCTTCTTCGAGACCTTCTTCTTGCTGACCTTCTTCGCCATCGCTCAGCGCATCCGTTCC
>JBQLZI010000095.1:0-9016 GCA_052168195.1 Phycisphaerales bacterium | reverse complement strand
CCTCGATGAGCGGGGGCTCTGGTTCGGGCGCCGGACGCGGTTGGGCGCGCGGCGCGCGGCGTTCCGGCGCTGGCGCATCGGCGGGGGCGCGGAGGGATTCGAGGCGCGCGATGGTCTGCTTCGCGTCGGTGAGGAGCGCCTCCAATCGGTCGGCGCGGTCGTCGAGCCGCGCGAGCAGCGTGTCGACGACCTCGCGCGTGTCGCGATCGACGGAGGGCGGCGGCGCGGGCGTGTGGCGGTCGCGAGCGGCGCGGACGAGGCGACCGAACGCGCCAGCGTCCGCGGTATGGCCCTTGGCGACCCTGCGGCCGCCGGTCCACCACATCGCGAGGATGGCGGCGCCGAGAACGATGAGCACCCACGGCGCCCAGTCGGGCAGGCCGAGCGGCGCCGGTTGGGCCGGCGCGGTCGCGATGGTGGTGTGCAGCGTCGGGCCGATCACGCGTGGCTCCGCCTCGCGGGTGTTCGGGGGAGAGGGTCCGGCGGCGCAAACGACCGCCGAGGAAGACCCTATCGGTATGATCCTCGCGTGGACTCGACAACCGCGATCTGCGGCGACCCGGCGAACGCGGCTCGGCTGCGGGCGGCGCTGGCGGCGGTCGCTCGCGATCCCGCGGCGCGGGAGATCGTGCGGCGCTGGCGATCGCTGACCGGTGGTGCGGCGACGCTGCTGGCGTGTTCGGGCGGGGCGGATTCGGTCGCGCTGACGCTCGCGCTGACCGCCGCGGGGACGGCCGACGGATTCGTCGTCGGGCACGTGCTGCACGACCTGCGTCCGGCCGCGGAGGCGGGCGGCGACCGGGATTTCGTGCGCGGGCTGGCGGCCGACCTGAGCGTGCGGTTCGACGAGCGGGCGGTCGCGGTTCCCCGCAGCGAGAACGCGGAGGGCGCGGCGCGGCGGCTGCGCTACGCGGCGCTCACCGACATGGCCCGTGCGCACGGGTGCGGCTTTGTCGCGACGGCGCACCACGCGGAAGATCAACTCGAGACGATGCTGCTCGCGCTGTTGCGCGGCGCCGGAGCGCGGGGGATGTCTGGCATGCGCGCGAAGCGCCGGCTTGGCGAAGGGATCACGCTGGTGCGCCCGATGCTCGGCGTCTCCAGCGCCGACGCGGAACGGATCTGCGCGATCGCGGGCGTCGCGTGGCGCATCGACGCGACCAACGCCGACCTCTCCCGTGCGCGCGCCGCGGTGCGCCATCGCGTGCTGCCGACGCTCGAGGACATCCGCCCCGGCGCAGCGCTCCGCGCGGTGCGCACGGCGGAGGCGCTGCAGGACACGGTGTTCCACGTGGAACAGCGCACGCAAGCGGTCTTCGGTGAGGCGAACGCGTGGCCGCGCGAAACGCTGCGCGCGGAGTCGGCGGTCGTGGTGGGGGAGGGGCTGCGCCGGGCGTTCGCGCGCGCGACGGGCGGCGCAAAGAAAGACCGCCTGCCGCGACGGGTGGTCGGGCAGGCGGTCGGGCATATCCGGTCGAAATCGGGTGAAACGAAGGTGTTTCAGTGGCCCGGCGGCGTGCGCATCGAGGTCACGCGCGACGCGGTCCGGCTCACTTCGCCTTGCTGAAGTTGTCCGCGACCTGCTTCCAGTTCACCACGTTCCACCACGCGCTGATGTAATCCGGGCGCTTGTTCTGGTAGTTCAGGTAGTACGCGTGCTCCCACACATCGAGACCGAGGATCGGCGTGCCCGAGCACCCGGCGATCGCGTCGCCCATGCGCGGGTTGTCCTGGTTCGCGGTCGAGCAGACCTCGAGTTTCCCGTTCTTCACGACGAGCCACGCCCAGCCGGAGCCGAAGCGCGTCGCCGCGGCGTCGGCGAACTTGCTCTTGAAGTCGTCGAACGAGCCGAACGCGCTCTTGATCGCGTCGGCGAGCGCGCCGTCCGGCTGGCCGCCCCCGTCCTTGCCGGCGGGCGCCATGACGGTCCAGAACAGCGAGTGGTTCGCGTGCCCGCCCGCGTTGTTGCGCACCGCGGTGCGCTTCTCGGCGGGAACGTCGTTCAGGTGAGCGATCACCTCGTTGACGTCCATGTCGGCGAACTTCGAGCCCGCGAGCGCGTCGTTGGCCTTCGAGACATACCCGGCGTGATGCTTGCCGTGGTGGATCTCCATGGTCTTCGCGTCGATGTGGGGCTCGAGGGCGTCCTTGGCGTAGGGCAGGTCGGGCAGGGTGAACGGCATATCGATCTCCTCTCCGTGGATGGCTGTGCTCGGAGTCCGTGGGCCGGCAGGCCGGACATTCAGGGGCGTCGGGGCGTCCGGGGGCCGGAAGGCATCCAGGATCGCCCGCAGACACGCGCCCGGAGGTCCGGGAACCGGCCCGCTTGGGGACGATAGCCGGACCGTCCCCGCGAAGCCCGACGACATCCGGAAGGTCCGAAGAACCGGCTCCGCCGCGTCAATCTGGGTCGTCGGCTGAGAACTCCCGGCCCCCGGCTCCCGGGTCCGTCAAGTTTTGGGTCCGAACCCCTCGAAAGTGCAGCCCCGCGGCTTGCGTTTCCGAGAAAGTTGTTTAGATTGGTTCAAGCCAGCGGGGAACCCCCCAGGGGTTTTCCCCGTACTACTCCAGCCCCGGCATGGATGACCGGGCGCGGTCGTGCCTGACGCCCGATTCGGCGTTTGTTCAGGTGCGACACATCCGAGATCGATCCGCCCTTTGTGCAAACCGCCCGCCGCACCGTCCCGCCGGGAACTTCCCGCGGGTTTGTTTGTCTCAACCTGTTGAAACACCCCCCTCCCGATTCGGTACAATCATCCGGACGGCAGGGGAAGTGAAGTCCTGTTCCGCGGCATCCGCCGCCCACGCGCACACGAAGTTCTCATAAAGAGCCGCCATGGTCCAGCAGAACCCCATCTCGGTTTCCCCCCTCGCGCAGGCCCGACACCGTCGCGGCAGCGCGCTGACCGATGGTTCGCGCGCCTCCCGTCGTCGGCTCAGCCCCGAGGACGAGCGCACCCTCCACGGCCTGCTCATCAAGGAGCAGGACTTCATCGACAACGACGCCTTCTACGAGAAGGACGCCGAGAAGAAGATCTACGACGAGGCCCCCGACATCCGCAAGCCGGACACGTCGTGGTACCACCCCGTCATGGACGACATCACCCCCTCGCGCCTCCGCGAGCGCGAGCGTGAACAGCGTTCCTCCGAGCAGGTCATCCTGACCGCCGCCGAGGAGCGGGTGCTGTTCCTCCAGTACAACTACGCCCGCCACCAGATCCGCGAACTCCAGCGCGCCATCTGGGCCCGCCCCGACCAGCAGCCCACCGACGAGCAGGTGAACGACATCCTCCGCTGGAAGCGCGTCGCCGACCGCCTCCGCGAGCAGATCGCCAACACCAACCTCGCGCTGGTGCTCGCGATGGCCAAGCGCACCCGCATGTCGGAAGTCGACTTCGCCGACCTCGTCTCCGAGGGCAACATGGCCCTCCTCCGCGCGGTCGACAAGTTCGACGCCGGACGCGGCTTCAAATTCTCGACCTACGCCTGCCGCGCCATCCTCAAGGCCTTCTCCCGCCAGGCGATGAAACTGTCCAAGTATCGCCAGCGCTTCCCCACCGACTTCGACCCCAAACTCGAGAAGTCCGACTTCCTCGAGACCAAGCGCGCCGAGTTCGAGCAGGACGCCGCCAGCGAGGTCCGGCGGATCGTCACCGAGAACCGCGCGGAACTGTCCGACATCGAGCGCACCGTCATCGAGCACCGCTTCGGTCTGGAGACCGGCGAACTCGAGAAGCCCATGACGCTCGAGCAGGTCGGCCAGATCATCGGAGTCACCAAGGAGCGCGTGCGCCAGATCCAGAACAAGGCGCTCGAGAAGATCCGCGGCGAACTCGAATCCGCCTTCCTCGGCGCTCAGCGCAAGGATGAGAAAGGCGAAGGCGAAGACGGCGCCCCGGGGGCCGGCGAGGCCAACCCCGCCAAGCGCATGGCGGAACTCCTTGCCAACATGTAAGCCGACCGCGCACGCGGCCACAACCCAACCACCACAAGCGCCCGCGTCGAAAGATGCGGGCGCTTTCGTTTTCCGGTCCCCCTCCTATCGAACGGAGTGAGTTGGGAGGGGCTAGGGGAGGGTCTTCTTCTTCCCGGGCGTCACGCGCTCTGCCCCCTCTCCTGTTCGCCGACCCCCGGGGGAGGCGAATGGGAGAGGGCCCCGGGGGCCGGGTGAGGGCTACACATTCACCCTCGTTCTTACCTCTTCTCTGGGTGCCACGGCTGGCTTGCCCAGCCGTGCTACCCGTCCTTCTTCTTCTCGGATACCACCACACAAGCACAGCGCCGTGTGGTGCTCTTACCTCGCCTCCGAAATCCACCCACCCCCGAGCACCACATCCGGCTCCGCGGCGTCGTAACACACCGCCGCCTGACCCGGCGCCACCGCCCGCTGCGCCTCATCGAACTCGATCTTCAACAGATCGTCTGCCACAGAAATGTGACACTTCGCTCGCACCGGCTCGGCGTTGTACCGGATCTTCACTAGGCACTCGCGCCAATCCGTATACGCCGCCTCATCCGCCAGCCAGTTCACCTCGCGCGCCGCGCATGACGTCGCCTCCAGCATCTCGCCGGGGCCGATCGTCACCGTGTTCGTGCGCGCGTCCTTGTTCACCACATAGATCGGGTACCCCAGCGCCACGCCCACGCCGCGCCGCTGCCCGATCGTGAACCGGTGCTGCCCGTCGTGCTTCCCGACGACACGCCCCTCCGGATCAACAATGTCGCCCTCGCGCCGCTCGCCCGGCCGCCGCTTCTCCACGAGCGACGCGTAGTCGTTGTCCGGAACGAAGCAGATCTCCTGCGAGTCCGGCTTGTCGAACACCGGCAGCCCGAACTCCTTCGCCATCTCGCGCACGCGGGATTTCTCGAACCCGCCGATGGGCAGCATCATCTCCCGCAGTCGCTCCTGCGGCGCCCCGAACAGCACATACGACTGGTCCTTGTCGTGATCCACGCCGCGCAGCAAACGGGGATTCCCGTCCACGCTCCGCTCCACGCGCGCGTAATGCCCCGACGCGACGAAGTCACACCCCAGCGTCTTCGCGTACTCGTGCAGTTTGCCGAACTTCAGCCAGTCGTTGCACCGCACGCAGGGGTTCGGCGTCCGGCCGCTCGCGTACTCGTCCACGAAATAGTCGATGATGCGGCCGAAGTCCTTCTTGAAGTTGCACACGTAGAACGGCGCCCCCAGTTCCGCAGCGACCAGCCGCGCGTCCGCCGCGTCGCCCACCGAGCAGCACCCCTGATGGCCGATCTTCATCCGGGAAGCGCCAGTCTTGCACGCCGCCCGCTGCGCGGCCTCGAACGTCTGGATCGCCTCCAGTTCCTCGCCGGGCGAGCCCAGGCGCATGAAGCACCCGACCACCTCGTAGCCCTCGCGCACCAGCAGCGCCGCCGCGACGGAGGAATCCACCCCGCCCGACATCGCAACCAGCACCTTTCCTTTGGTTCCGGAGGCCTTCACGCCGAAGGGTAGGGGACCAGCCGCCCCTCTCGCGCCGCGTACTATTCCCCGCCCGGTTTTCGGACCGGGCCCGGGCCGGGAGAGGGTTGCTCCCGCCGCCGCCGATCCGCTCGCCGCCGTCCCCGAAGGAACGCGTTGTATGGCCCTGTTCTCGCGCAAGGCAAAGAAGCCCGCCGCCACCCCCGCGCTGCACGCGCGGAGCGTCGCGGCCGACGCGCGCCGCTTCGATGCCGACCCCGCCGCGCCCCGCTTTGCGCCCCCGCAGATCGCTTCCCTCGAGCCGCGCATCCAGCAACTCGGCGCAGAGATGCTCGCCTTCGCGAAGGAGGAACGCGCCGGCGTCCTCAGCAAGCAGTTCTGGTCCGACAAACTCATGGACTGGTCCATGAAGGACCAGGCATTCAAGGTCCAACTCTTCCGCTTCGTCGACGCCTTCCCCGCGCTCCACACCCCCGACATGGTGCACGAGCACCTCATCGATTACCTCACCCAGCCGGGCGTCAGCACGCCCCCCGGCATGGACCTCGGCCTCCGCGCCGGCGGCTTCGCCAAGGGCCTTCTCACCGGCACCGTGTCGTCCCAGATCAAAGGGATGGCCGGCAAGTTCATCGCGGGCACCGACGCCGCCAGCGCCACGCCCGGGCTCAAGAAACTCTGGAACGACGGCATCGCCTTCTCGGTCGATCTGCTGGGCGAGGCCTGCGTCTCCGCCGCAGAAGCCGACGCCTACCGCGACAAGTACCTCGACCTCATCAACAACCTGCCCGACGAAGCCGCGTCGTGGAAGTCCCAGCCCCGCCTCGAGCACGACCACCTCGGCTACGTCCCGCGCGTCAACGTCTCGATCAAGATCTCCTCGCTCACGCCGATCTGCGACGCGCTCAAGGGCGACGTCGCGATCGAAGACCTGATGTCGCGCCTCGAGCCCATCCTGCACGCCGCGCAGGACAAGGGTGTGTTCGTGAACTTCGACATCGAGCAGTTCGCGATCAAGGACTTCACCCTCGACCTCTTCATGCGCTGCTGCGAGAAGTACGACTTCGACGCCGGGCTCGCGATGCAGGCGTACCTCAAATCCGGCGACGCCGACGCCAACCGCATCTGCGAGTGGGCCAAGCGCACCGGCCGCGCCGTCACCGTGCGCCTCGTCAAGGGCGCCTACTGGGACTACGAGACTATCCACGCCGAGGAGATGGGCTGGCCCTGCCCCGTGTGGAACACCAAGCCCGAAACCGACGCCTGCTTCGAGCGCATGACGTCGATCTTTCTCGACGCCACGCCCCGCCGACCGGGCGAGGGCGGCGTGAAACTCGCGCTCGGCTCCCACAACGTCCGCTCCATCGCCACCGCGCTGGCCGGGCTTGAGTCGCGCGGCCTTCCCAAGGAGGCCATCGAACTCCAGATGCTCCACGGCATGGCGGACGAACTCAAGACCGCCGCAAGCCGGATGGGCCTGCGCGTCCGCGAGTACGTCCCCATCGGCGAGATGATCCCCGGCATGGCGTACCTCGTGCGCCGCCTGCTCGAGAACACCAGCAACGAGTCCTGGCTCCGCGCCGGCTTCCTCGACAACGCCTCCACCGACGTCCTCCTCCGCTCGCCCCACGGCTCCGCCGCGCTCGTCCCCGCCCAGGTCAACGGCCTGTCGGTCAACGGCCACGGCCACATGGACACGGTGCAGCCCGGCGGCAAGCCCGATCTCTACCTCATCGCGCCCGAGCGCCACAACCTCGCCCCCGCCGTCACCGGCGTCAGCGACGAGCGACCCTTCTTCACCGAGCCGATGCGCGACTTCGCCGACGCCCACCAGCGCGACGCATTCGCGATCTCCATCGCCCACGCCGTTGTGCCCAAGGTCGCCAACGACAAGACGCCCGCCGACGCCGACGCCGCCGTCGCCAAGGCCGCCGAGGCCTACAAGACCTGGCGCGACGAAGACCCCCGCGCCCGCGCGGCAGTCCTCATCCGCGCCGCCAACGCCATGCGCTCGCGCCGCAACGAACTCGCGGGCGTCATCATCCGCGAGAGCGGCAAGACCTGGCGCGAAGCCGACGCCGACGTCTGCGAAGCCATCGACTTCTGCGAGTACTACGCCCGCCTCGCCGTCCCGCTGTTCGACCGCAAACGCCTCGGCCGCTTCATCGGCGAACTCGACGAACTCTGGCACCAGCCCCGAGGCGTCGCCGCCATCATCTCGCCTTGGAACTTCCCCCTCGCCATCTGCTGCGGCATGGCCGCCGCCGCACTGGTCTGCGGCAACACGGTCGTCGTCAAGCCCGCCGAGCAGACGCCCGGCATCGCCAAGATCCTCGTCGACATCCTCCACTCCGCCGGAACGCCCAAAGACGCGCTCCACTTCCTCCCTGCGCCGGGCGAGACCACCGGCGCCGCGCTCGTCCGCGACCCGCGCGTCGCGACCATCGCGTTCACCGGCAGCAAGGCCGTCGGCCTCGACATCGTCAAGGCCGCGGGAATCACCCCCGAGAACCAGCCCTTCGTGAAGCGCGTCGTCTGCGAGATGGGCGGCAAGAACGCCCTCATCGTCGACACCAGCGCCGACCTCGACGAGGCCGTCGTCGGCGTGCGCCAGAGCGCCTTCGGCTTCCAGGGCCAGAAGTGCTCCGCCTGCTCGCGCGCCATCGTCCTCGACGCTCACTATGACACCTTCGTCGAACGCATCGTCGAAGCCACCCGCGCCCTGCGCATCGGCGACCCGCTCGACCCGGCGACCGACATCGGCCCGGTGATCGACCAGGAAGCCGCCGACCGCATCCGCTCGTTCATCACCGAGGCGAAGCGCGACCTGCGCTGCGCCCTCGAGATGCCCATCCCTGAAGGCCTCGAAGCCAAAGTCGGCAAGCCCTTCGTCGGCCCGACCATCTTCGTCGACGTGCCCCCTGACCATCGCCTCGCCCGTGAGGAGATCTTTGGCCCCGTCCTCGCCGTCATCCGCGCGAAGGACTACGACGACGCCCTCCGCATCGCCAACGACAGCCCCTACAAACTCACCGGCGGCGTCTACAGCCGCAAGCCCAGCAACCTTGAGCGGGCCCGCAAGGATTTCCGCGTCGGCAACCTCTACCTGAACCGCGGCATCACCGGCGCGCTCGTCGGGCGTCAGCCCTTCGGCGGCTTCGGCATGTCGGGCGTGGGCTCCAAGGCCGGCGGCCCCGAGTACCTCTACCAGTTCGTCGAGCCCCGCGCCTGCACCGAGAACACCATGCGCCGCGGCTTCGCGCCCGAACTCTGAGTCAGTTCCTCGCCGCGACCGTGAGCCCCGCCGCCTCCAGCACGTGGATAGCGCCCCGCGCGTCTGCGTCGCCGAACGCGCCGACGTCGAACGAGTCGAAGTCCAGCACCGCCCAGCAGGCGCCGCCGCTGTCCACGCACGGCACGACGAGTTCGCTCTGGTCGCGCGGGTCACACGCCACGTAGTTCGGCCCCAGGTCCTTCACGTCGCGCACCACCAGCGTCTCGCCCGACAGGAAGCACTTCCCGCAGGCGCCGTGCATCCCGATGGGGGAGCACGCGGGCTTGTCGCGCCGCGGGCCC